>CAZFUH010000142.1:0-10193 GCA_964522235.1 uncultured Rhodanobacteraceae bacterium | reverse complement strand
CCGGTGCGCGTGCATTCCGGCGCATCCTGACCGAGCAGGCGCGTGCGCCGGACGCCGGCTGGGACGTGGTCGAACGTGCGATCGCGACCTTGGCGCCGCCGTCACTGGCTTGCGCAGCATGAGTTCGGTGTTTACCCGGGATCCCCAGGCGTTCCTGGCAGCCTGGCGTGCGTTGCCCAATGCGCCCTGGGGGCCGGCGGTCGCCCGCGCGGCGATGTTGCTGGCGCCCGAGGGCCTGAGCAGCGCCGCCGCCAGCTGTGCCGACAACCGCTATATGGATCCGAACCTGGCCGTCGACGCCGAACGTGCCCATGGCCAGCATCGGGCACTGGCGCAGGCGCTGTCGCAGCAACTGCCGGTCTGGACTTTTCCAGGCCGGGCGACGACGCCCGATGCGTGCTTTCTCAACAACGCGTTCGCGACCGTGCCCGGCCGTCTGCTGCTCGGCTCGATGCGCTATCCGGAGCGGCAGATCGAGACGGCAAGGCCGGATATCCGAGGCTTGTTCGCCGATGTGCTCGGTTACCAGGAGGTCGATCTGGCGGCGAGCGGCGAAGTTGCCGAGCTGACCGGCTCCCTGATCATCGACCGCCGACGCGGGGTCGGCTTCCACGGGCTCGGCGAGCGTTGCAGCCTGGCCGGCGCCGAGGCCATGCACGAGGCGTTTGGACTGCGTCTGAGCTTCGCGTTCGCGCTCGCGCCTGGGGAATACCACACCAATGTCGTCATGAGTGTGCTCGCCGGCCGCACCTTGGTGTTGTGTCGGGCCGGGCTGGCCGATGCCGCCGCCGCCGACGCGCTGATCACAGCCTATGCGGACCATTGCATCGAGCTGGATGTGACCGAGAAGAACGCTTTTGCCGGCAACTGCATCGCCTTGCGCAAGGACGATACCTGGTTGAGCCGCGCTGCCGAGTCCGCGCTGAAACCGGCGACCCGCGCCGCCTTCGAGGCCAATGGCTGGCGGCTGCGCAGCGTCGAGTTGGACGAGATTGAGAAGGGTGGCGGCTCGCTGCGCTGCTGTGTGGCCGAAGTTTTCTGAACGGGGCCGGGACGTCGAAGGACGGATTCAGCACGAATTGCGAAAACGGGGCGTAGCCTGACTATCGAAACCTGCCTGGTTGCGTCCCGTGGCCTCCGGCACCCACAATTGGTTCTCATGACCCTGAATCTACCCTCCCTGCTGCTCGCCCTGCTGATGATCCTGCCCCTGGCACACCCTGCCTGGGCCGGCGATCGCGCCGACAATCTGCAGGATGCGATCGCCCAGGTTCAGCGCGAGACCGGTGGCCGGGTGCTGTCGGCCGACGCGGTGCCGGCCGGCGGTCGCGAGTTGTACCGGATCAAGGTACTGACTCCGGACGGTCGGGTGCGGGTGATCACGAAAACCAGCCGGGTCGGTAGCGACCGGCGCTGACCTAATACGGAACAGGACGGGAGATCAGCTGATGCGCATCTTGCTCGTGGAAGACGAAGCCCCCTTGCGTGAAACCCTGGCGGCGCGCCTGAAGCGCGAGGGCTATGCCGTCGATGCCGCTGCCGATGGCGAGGAGGGCCTGTACCTGGGCAAGGAAGTGCCGTTCGATCTGGCGATCATCGATCTGGGTCTGCCGCGAATGAATGGCATGGAACTGATCCAGGCGCTGCGCGAGGAGAACTGCCGTTTCCCGATCCTGGTGCTGACCGCCCGCGGCAGCTGGCAGGACAAGGTCGAAGGCTTGAAGACCGGTGCCGACGACTATGTGGTCAAACCGTTCCACGTCGAGGAACTGCTGGCGCGCATGAATGCGTTGATGCGACGCGCGAGTGGCTGGAGCAAGCCGCTGATCCAGTGCGGTCCGGTGGTCATGGACACCACGGCACAGACAGTCAGCGTCAACGAGCAGAACGTCGATCTGACCAGTTACGAGTACAAGGTACTGGAATACCTGATGATGCACGCTGGCGAGCTGGTGTCGAAGGCCGAGTTGACCGAGCACATCTATCAGCAGGATTTCGATCGCGACTCCAATGTCCTGGAAGTGTTCATCGGCCGGCTGCGGCGCAAGCTGGATCCGGACGGCGAGTTGAAGCCGATCGACACTGTGCGCGGGCGCGGCTACCGGTTTTCGATTCCGCGTTCGGAATGACCGCCGCGGTCACCGCAGCGGGTGGCCGACCCGGCCCCGCCGTGGTCGGCGGCTAGCGCGCAATGCGCACCTGGTCTCTGCAAGCGCGGCTGCTGCTGGTGGTCGGCTTTGCCCTGGTCGGCTTTCTCGGCCTGACCGGATTCGCGCTCGATCAGGCCTTTCGGGAAAGTGCGCTGAGCGCGTTGCGCGACCGCCTGCAAAGCTATGTCTGGGCCTATATCGCCGGATCCGATCCGACCATCTCCCGGCGTCTGGTACTGCCGGAGGTGCCGCCGGAACCGCGCTTCGATCAGCCCGGCTCCGGCCTGTATGCCGGGATCACCGGCGAGAACCTGCGCTGGGAATCGGCCTCCGCGTTGGCGCGCGATCTGCCGTTTTCCGATGAACTGGAACCGGGCGAGATTCACTTTCAGGGGCCGCTGACCTCCGAAGTCGGGGATATCTTCCTGTTCAGTCAAGGTGTCACCTGGGAACTGACGGCCAGCGAAGAATTCCGCCTGACCTTTCACATTGCCGAGCATGCCTCGGCGCTGCGGGGTCAGGTCGTCGTCTTCCGGCAAACGCTCTGGGCCTATCTGGGGGCGGCCGGCCTGGTTCTGCTGGCGCTGATGCTGATCATGTTCCGCTGGGGGCTGTCGCCATTGCGGCGCGTGCAATGGGAGTTGAGTCGAGTCGAAAGCGGCACCACGCAGCGCCTGTCCGGTCGATACCCGCGTGAGCTTCGGGGCTTGACCGAAAGCGTCAACGATTTCATCGTCACCGAGCGCGAACACCTGAGCCGTTACCGCAACACCTTGGGCGACCTCGCACATAGCTTGAAGACGCCGCTGGCGGTGATGCGCGCGCGCCTGGAGGCGGTTGGCGGTGACGCTGAGCAGGAATTGCGTCAGGATCTGCAGCGACAGGTCCGGCGCATGGACGAGATCGTCGCCTATCAGCTCTCTCGCGCCGCGACCTCCGGCCACACCACCTTTGCGACGCCGCTGCCGGTCGAGGCAACCGCCGAGGAAATCGTGCGCAGCCTGGAGAAGGTCTATGCCGCACGAGGCGTGCTGTGTGAGTTCGAGATCGATCCGCAGGCGCGCTTTTATGGTGAGCGCGGCGACCTGCTGGAGCTGCTCGGGAACCTGCTGGAAAACGCGTTCAAGTGGGCGCGTAGCCGTGTCCTGATGACGGCCCGCCGAATCCAGTTGCCGGGTGCACGGCGAATGGCGCTGGAAATCGCCGTCGAGGACGATGGCCCAGGTATTCCCGAGGATCGGGTCCAGGACCTGCTCAAACGTGGCGTTCGTGGCGATGAGCGCGTCGAAGGGCACGGCATCGGCATGGCGATCATCCAGGACATCATGCGCGCCTATCGTGGCAGCCTGGATGTCGGACGCTCGGGCGCGCTCGGTGGTGCCCGCTTTGTCCTGCGTGTACCCTGAAGGCGGATTTGCCGCGCGAGCGGGCATCGGCTATCGTGCTCTGATTCCCGTATCCGCTCTTTGCTGGAGACCCTTCATGCCCCGTCTGCTGCTGATGCCGCTTGTCCTCGCGTTGTTGTTGGCCGCCTGTCAGCGTTCCGAGGAAGCTCCGCCAGTGGCCGAGGCGCCGGAACCGGTTGCCGCCGCAGAGCCGGCGGCGCCGACACCGCCTCCGGTGCCGGAAATTCCGGTCGGCACCTGCGGCGATCAGTCCGAGCTGACGCCGGAAGAGCGCATTGCCAATACGCCGAAATGGTCAACCGCCAGCGAGCTGGACAATTTCGGCTTCGATGTCTACCGCGGCGACGCCGAGGAGGGTCCGTTCGAGCGTCTGACCGAGGCGCCGATACTCGGTGCCGGTACCTCGGATGAGCCGCACAGCTATAGTTTCCGCGATGACAGTATCGATCCCTGCAAGGACTACTGGTACTACGTCGAAGCGATCTCGACGTCGGGCGAGCGCGAAAAGTTCACGCCGACCTTCCGCGCCCCGGCCAAGCGCCGCGCCGGCGAGTGAATTGAGCCACCGAACGATCCGTGCGATTTCTCGAGCTTCTCTGGTTCAGCACCTACGCGGAGCTGAAGGCGGAGTCCGCGCGCAGCTACCTGGGCTTTCTATGGTGGCTGCTGGAGCCGGCCATGTTCATGGCCGTGTTCTACGTCGTCTTCCGGTTGGTGCTGAAGACCGGAGGCCATGACTACGTACCGTTTTTGCTGATTGGCCTGGCGTTCTGGCAGTGGTTCAAATCCTGTGTCAGCCACGGCAGCCATTCGATCTGGCTGAACATCCCGCTGATGCAGCAGGTGCGGGTGCCGGTGACCTTGTTTCCGTGCACCGCCGTCGCCAGCGACACGGTGAAGTTCGTCTTCATCTTTGCCGTGCTGTTGACGATCTTGTGGTTGTCCGGCTATGGACCGTGGTGGGGCTACCTGGCATTGCCCCTGTTGTTCATGGTGCAGTTGCTGCTGGCGACGGCGTGTTGTCTGATCGCAGCGGCGATCGTGCCGTTCGTGCCCGATGTTCGTTTCGTGATCGAGAATGCACTGATGGCGCTGATGTTCCTGTCTGGCGTGGTTTTTACCCTGGACGGAATCGGCGATCCCTATCGCGGCTGGTTGACCTTGAATCCAATGGTCGGCTTGATCGAATCGGCGCGCAACATCCTGATGCGTGGGCAATGGCCCGACTGGCAGCTGCTGGCGCAGGCAGCGCTGGGCTCGATCGTGATCCTGGTGCTGGCCCTGCTGCTGATCCACCGCCTTGCTCCCCGTTATCCGAAGCTGGCGATCTGAGATGGGCGCATTGATCCGACTCGACGGCGTCGGTGTTGCCTACCAGGGCATCCGGCGCATCGGCAGCAGCGGCTACTGGGCGTTGCAGGAGGTAAATCTGGAGATTCTCGAGGGCGAGATCCTCGGCCTGATCGGACACAACGGTGCCGGCAAGAGCACCTTGCTGCGCGTACTGGCCGGCATTCTCAGCCCGGACCGCGGGCGGATGATTCACGCTCGGCCGTTGAGAGTCCAGCTGCTGTCCCTGGGACTCGGGTTTGTCCCGCATCTGACCGGCCGCGACAATGCCGTACTGAGCGGCATGCTGCTCGGCTTGTCGAGGAGCAGAATCGAGGACGCGCTGCCGGCGATCCAGGAGTATTCCGAACTCGGCGAATTCTTCGATCAGCCGCTGAACTGCTATTCGTCCGGCATGGTGTTGCGCCTGGGCTTTTCGGTCGCGATGCAATCCGATCCGGACGTGTTGCTGATCGACGAAGTGCTCGGAGTCGGTGATGCCGACTTCCTGGAGAAATCCACTGCCGACCTGCAGCGCAAAATGCGCTCCGGCATGACCTGCGTTCTGGTTTCTCATCAGGATGCGACGATCCGCCAGCACTGCGATCGCGTCGCCTGGGTCGAACACGGGCGAACGGTGGCTGTGGGGGCGGTGGAGGAGATGTTGAGCGGCTATCATGCCGGGCTGCCGGCAACGGGCTTGGGGTGACTGTCTCGGGCGGTTTCCGCCTGCGGTGTATACGGGGAATAGAGTCGGGGGGTTCGTGGACTATACGGCGCATCGTCGGGTTGGATACGCGCTGCTCAACGGCCTGGGCCTGGAAGTAGGTGCGGGAAATGCGCCAGCGCAGCTGCCCTCCAGCTGTATCGTGCAGTACTGCGACGCTATCGTGCCGGCCCAGGCGCGCGACTTGTTTCCCGAGCTGACCGATGTCGCCTTGCGCAGGATTCCCGAGCCCGATTGGGTCGTCGATGTCGCCGATCGGGGGTTGGACTTCTGCGTCGACCGATCGCTGGATTTCGTCATCGCCAATCATCTGCTCGAGCAGGTCATTGATCCGATCACACTCCTTCGTGAGTTCGATCGCGTGCTGAAGCCGGGTGGAAGGATGGTGTTGTCCGTTTCGGACAAGCATTTTTCGGAGGAACGTCTGCGCCCGCTGATCGATTTTTCGACGCTGGCCGAAATCCATCTCCGCGGCGGTCGGCAGGTCGTGCCGGAAGACTACATGGACATCGTTCGCTATGTTCATCCCGAACTGATCGGGTTGCCGTCGGCAGCGCTGCACCATCATCTGGTACGGTTCATGGAGCGGCGCGAGCACCTGCACGTCTGGACCAGTGATCTGTTTCGCGAATTTCTGGAGCGCTCGATGCAGCTGTTGAAGCTCGGCTATTCCACCATCCTGGAGGTTACTGGCGACCAGTCTTCGATCGAGTACTTTGTCGTGCTCGGAAAAAATTCGGACGGACACCGACCATGATCAATCCGACATCGCTTCCCGCCGGCAACCCGATGTTGCTGCTGGGCATGCACCGGTCCGGAACTTCCGTGATCGCCCGTCTGCTTGGCGAGTTCGGCGCGCGGATCGGAGCGGGGGACGAACTGCTGCCGGCCCATCCAGAAGACAATCCGCGTGGATACTGGGAGCGCCTGGATGTACTCACGGCGCATGACCGATATCTGGCGGCCATCGGCTGCGCCTGGGATCGCGTGGCGAACTTGCCCGAGGTGCCGAGAGGTGGCGCCGCTGAGACGCACTTGCGGGCCGAACTGCGCCAGGCGATCGCCAAGCTTGCTCGGCCAGGATCTTGGCTGGTCAAGGACCCCAGGCTGTGTCTGCTGCTGCCAGTGTGGCAGGAACTGCTTCCGGCGGCGGTTTCGATCGTTGCGGTGCGACACCCGCAGGAGATCGCGGCGTCGCTGTTGCGTAGCCATCGCGGGGTGTACCCGGCGGCGTTCGTGGTTGGCCTCTGGGAAAAGTATCTGATTCGAGCCCTGAAGGCCCTGAACGGGCGTGATGCGCTGTTCGTCGACTACCGCCGTTTTCTGTCCGATCCGCATACCCAGGCAGCACGGCTGCATGCGGGGTTGATCGCGATGGGGGTCAGCGACCTGCAGCAACCTGCTGGCGACGATGTTCGAAAGCTGGTGGATCGCGACCTGTATCGCCATCATGTCGCGGACGAGCAAATCGGGCGAATGAATCGGCAGCAGCTCGACTTGATGAGCTGGCTGGAAACCAGCGCCGACGCCGACGGCCCGGTGCGCATCGGTGAGCTCAACTGGATCGAGCCCGATGAGGAATTGAGCGAGTTCGAGGCCAGTTTTGATGCCAGGGTCCAGGTCGGTCGGGAATCGGCGCAGCAACAGAATGACGAATCGATGCGTGCCATGCTCGACGCCTTTCGCGGGCTGCAGGATGCGTATGAACAGATGCGCGAGAGCCATTCGTCTCGATTGGAAGCACTGCTTGTCGAGCAGAGTCGGCTACGTGACGACAATCTCCGTAGAGAGCGCGAGGTTCGATCGGCGGCCATCGATGCCTGCCTGTTGCGGGCCGAGTTGAGCCGTACGCAAGCGCATGCCGGCCATTTGGCCACCCATTCGGCGGCACTGGAGCAAGGCATCGCGGAGATCAAGGCGTCCTGGTCCTGGCGGTTCAGCGCGCCGGTTCGCGCCTTGGCGCGGTTTCGCCTGTTTCCGGGTCGTTCCGAGCAATGGTTGTACCGACTCTACTACCGATTGCCGGGATTGAATTCGTCCCGCAAGCGTGCCCTGATCGGATGGCTGCATGAGCGGCTGCCCTGGCTCACGCGCAATACGGTTTCATATCAGCTCTACCAGGCCAGCAAACGGATATCTGGCTCCGCCGAAAGCGGCAACTGGCTGCGTCAGCTAGAGCCTGTCGAGGCTGAGCGTGTTCTGGGATCGCTGTCGAAACGGCCACTGATCTCGATCCTGATGCCTGTGTTCAATACCGACCCGTCCTGGCTCGCCGCCGCCGTGGACTCGGTGCGCAGCCAGCGCTACCCGGATTGGCAATTGTGCATCGCCGATGATGCGTCCGATCGTCAGGACACCATGGACTGGTTGGCGCAACTCGACGATCCGAGAATCAAGCTGGTGCGCATGGAGGACAACGTCGGTATCGCCTTGGCGAGCAATGCGGCATTGGCGGCGGCCGACGGTGATTATGTCGCCCTGCTCGACCACGACGATGTACTTCCAGTGGATGCCCTGCTTGAGGCCGCGCGCGGTCTGGACCTTACCGATGCCGATTTTCTCTATACCGATGAGGACAAGATCGACTTTGATGGTGGTCACGTCGAGCCGCACTTCAAGCCCGACTTCTCGCCGGATTACTTCCACTCCTCGAACTATCTTTGCCATCTGTCGGTGATCCGGAAGTCGATCGTCGAGGCCGCCGGCGGTTTCCGGCGCGGCTTCGATGGTGCTCAGGACTACGATTTGTTCCTGCGCTGCTCCGAGTTGGCGAGAACGATCGTGCACCTGCCGAAGGTGCTCTACCACTGGCGCAAGCACGCCGGCTCGACATCGGCAGCCAGCGAGGCGAAGCCGAAAAGCTGGGATGCCGGCAAGCGAGCGCTGGAGCAGTCGCTGGAGCGCCGAGGTGTGGACGGAAGCGTCGAGCTGGGCGGGTTTCCCAACACCTATCGGGTCCGCTACCCGGTGCAGGGAGAGCCCTTGGTCAGCGTGATCGTACCGTTCCGGGACCAGCCGGAATTGCTCAAGGCATGCGTCACGTCGGTGCTCGGGAAGGGCGGCTATCGCAACATCGAATTGATCGCTGTCGACAACGGCAGTGTCGAGCAGCAGACGCGGGAACTGCTGGAGCATCTGCAGAAGCAGGACGAACGGTTCACGGTTCTACGCCACGATGTGCCGTTCAACTATTCGGCGATCAACAATTGGGCGGCACGGCAGGCTCGCGGCGAGTTCCTGCTGTTGCTGAACAACGACATCGAGGCAATCTCCCAGGACTGGATCAGGACGATGCTGGAGCACGCGCAGCGCCCCGAGATCGGTGTCGTCGGTGCGCGCCTGCTGTATCCGGACGACACCGTGCAGCATGCCGGTGTAATCATCGGCCTGGGCGGTGTCGCCGGGCACTCGCATCTATTCCAATCCAAGCATCACCCCGGCTATTTCGCGCGGGCGCATCTGACCCAGAATGTGAGTGCTGTCACCTTCGCCTGCGCAATGATGCGTGCACAGCTATTTGCCGAGCTGGAAGGTCTGAACGAGTCCGACCTGGAAATTGCGTTCAACGACGTCGACTTCTGCCTGCGTGCCCGGGAGAAGGGTTATCTCGTCGTCTACACGCCCTATGCGGAGCTCTACCATCATGAGTCCAAGAGTCGTGGCGCCGAGAACACACCAGAGAAGCTGAAGCGCTTCAACCGCGAAATCCACTATATGCAGCAGCGTCACCGGAAAATCCTGACGGCAGGTGATCCGTACTACAACCCGAATCTGTCCTTGCATGCCCACCGAAGCTTCGAGATCGAAGTTCGATCATGTTGATGGTGCTGATGGTCGCGTACGACAACGCCGAGGCAACCGGTGAATGTCTGGCGCGGCTGGGCCCGGAGCTCGGAGTCGACGACCAGTTGCTGCTGCTCGACAATGGCTCGTCTCCAGCGCAGGCGGTCATGCTGCGCGAAGCAGTACAGCAACTCGGCGGCCGCGGCCGCTATCTTCGCAGCGACATCAACACCGGCTTTGCCGGCGGCATGAATCGACTGCTCAGCAAGGCACTGACGACCGGTAGCGGCGAACGCTTCCTATTGCTGAACAATGACACCGTGCCGACCCCGGGCTTTCTTGCCCGATTGCTGGCAGTGATCGATTTGCAGAGCCGCATCGATATGGCGGCGGCAAGAATGATGGTCCGCGAGCATCCGGACGTGGTCGACAGTCTCGGCATCGCGCTGTATCGCTCGGGCCTGGCGTCGAATCGCAAGCGCGTACAGCAACGACTCCTGGGGCCGACCGGTGGCTGCATGCTACTGACCCGGCGCGTGCTGGAAGATCTGCACAGCAGTCACGGTGAGTGGTTCGACGAGACATTCTTCTGCTACGCCGAAGATTCCGACCTGGTAATGCGCGCGCGCTGGCTCGGCTACGAATCCGGCTATGCCGATGATGCGCTTGTGTTCCATCACGGCTCGCTGTCCAGCGGTGGGCCGGACAATGAATTCGTGCTGTATCACGGTATCCGGAATTCTATCTGGGCATTGGTCAAGAATGCGCCTGCACTTTGGCTGCTGGCTCATCTGCCAT
>CAZFUH010000141.1:0-10275 GCA_964522235.1 uncultured Rhodanobacteraceae bacterium | reverse complement strand
GAATCCGAGACCTGCATTCCGCTTCCCCCGATTCATCGTTGGTAGCCGCTGCCTGGTCGACAGTATCGGCACGTCGAAGCAGGCTGCTAGCCCGCATTATTCGTGAACGTTCGTCGCGAGACCATCGAGACGCCGCTGGGGCGCGGCGCGCGGACTGGAAGGCGGCGAAGGTGTAGCCGACACTACATCGAGCCGACTGGAGGGAGCACGTCGCGTCCCAGCGGATGGATCGGCGGTCGCAGCAGAAGGTTCATGAATAATGCGGGCTAGCGGCGTGCCGACAGCCGTTCGCCGAGGAAGGCATCGGTCAGCGCATAGGCTCGGCGTGCGGCCCGCGCGTCGTACTTGCAGCCCGGTGGCGTGTCGTCGGCTTCGGGTTCGGCGAAGCAGTGCACGGCGCCACCGAAGCTCGCCAGCAGCCAGTCGGCATCGGCCGCCTCCATCTCGCGTTCGAAACCGCGCAGTGCCTCGTCGGGTACGTAGCGATCGGCAGCGCCATGCAACACCAGCACCCCGGCTTGGATGCCTGTGTCGGCCACGGGTAGCTCCGGACCCGGATTGCCGTGCATCGACACGACGGCGGCGACAGCGGCGCCGCTGCGCGCCAACTCCAGCGCCACGGTGCCGCCGAAGCAAAAACCGATCGCGGCGATCCGGCGCGGATCGACCCTGTCGGCGCCGGCTTCCCGGAGCGCATCGACAGCACGGTTGATCCGCGTGCGGGTCAGTGCGCGGTCCGACAGCACCGCACCGGACGCGGCACCGGCCTGCTCGAAATTCTGCGGCCGGGTCTCGACGCCGTACATGTCGACGAGCAGGACCACGTAGCGATCGCCCGCCAGTTCCTTCGCGCGCGCGATCGCGGTGTCGTTGATGCCAAGCCAGTTCGGGATCACCAGCAGGCCCGGCCGACCGGCGGCACCGCTGCCGTCATCGACCAGCAGGCTCTCGAACGAGGTCCCGTCGATTTCGTACCCGACCTTCTCCACCCCAGCCGCCTGCGCGATTCCTGCAAACAGCAGCCCGGCCGCAATCAAAGCCAGAATCTTCATCAGCAAAACCTCCAGCATCCAGGCCGGCTACGGTAGCAAGCCCGCTTGCACGCCGCTAGCCAGTTGCCGTGGAGCGACGTGTTTCCAAGCCGTACAGCGGCAACGCAAGCTTTCAGTTCCGGCGTTCTTCCGGGCCAGGCACTGGGCCGCGGCCCTTGCACTTCGATCGTCCGCGGCTGCCGGCGCTCGACCAGCGCTCGAGGCAACTTGGACTATGCCTCGGGCTCGTTTCGTTCATCTCGGTTCGCGTAGCCCGTCATCGGAACGACAGCGTGTGCGCGAACCGGGAAGGTACCCATGCCACGGACCTTCGGCGGCACGGCCGAAAACCGGAAGCCGTGCGCCGGAAGTGCGCCCAGTGCGGTCATGTGCTCGACGATCGGGATGCCCGCTTCGAGCAGGATGGAGTGCACCGGCCGGGTGTTGGTGGACGTATCGTCGATATTGAAGGAGTCGATTCCGACCAGCAACGCTCCCTGATCGCGCAGGTAGGTCGCCGCGTCCGCGGTGAGAAACGGGTGGCCTTCGTGGTAGCGATCCGAGCGCCAATGGCGGTCCCAGCCGGTATGGACCAGGACCGCCTTGTTGCGCACGTTGGTTGCGGCGAAAGCCAGACTACCGATTGCGCGTTCGCTGGATCCGGTCACCCGCAGGACGACGCCGGCGCAGTTCACCACCCGCTCCAGCGGCAGCTCGGCGAGGTCGTAGCCGTCGGCGTAGCGGTGGTAGGGAGTGTCCATGTACGTCCCAGTATTGCCGACCATGTCGATGCGACCGATCTGGAACTCTGTGCCCGGTGCGTAGTGCGCCCGCGATGCCAGGCGCGACAGGTGGTCGCAGATCCGCGGCGCGGGCAGGCCCTTGTAGGTCACCATGTCGGCCTCGATGACGTGACTCAGGTCGACCAGCACAGCAGCTTCGCCGTCGGCTGGCGTCAGCGCCGACGATCGCTTGTGCTGTTCCTGGATGATCCGCTTATTCAGAATCCGTACGCTGGCGACCATCAGCAGACGAAGATCCTGGACGATGCTGCGTGCAAGCTCGTCGTCGTCGATGTCCTCGCCTGCGATGTCCAGGCGAAAGCCCTGGCCCTGCACACCACCGCCATTGGCAAACGTCACTTCAAAATCGAAACTGACCCGCTTGTCGTCCATGGTCTTCCCGGCCGGGTGCGGTCCGGCGTTTGTCGCCGCCGCTGATCTCAGTAAGGTGATTTATATCACATTATGTATGTGTGGTAGAGCGCGGAAAGTGCGTTTCGGTGCTGATACATTCGTAGGCGTATGGTAGCACCAGCATCGATGTCTTGTCCGCTCGCCTGATGGTTGCCCGGCATTTCAACGCCGGACCCGGCACGAATGCCGGTCCGCCGGCATTGCCTTTGCCGCGACTACCAGGCCTGGGTCCGGACCGATGTGATGCTACGTCGGTATCGGCAGTCTCAAACGGGTCGAGGCCTGAGACTGTCGGTTCGCATGGTGGCTTTGCGTAGTCCTGATCATGAACATGCACTTTGGTAGTTATCTTCAGCAGAACGCGACCACCAGGCCGGAGCATGTGGCCTATCGCTTTTTGCGGGATGGGCGCGATGACGAGGAAGTCCTCACATTTGCAGTTCTCGATCGCATGGTTCGGGCGCTGGCGGTCAGCATTCGCCGGCATTGCGTGCCGGGAGACCGGGCGCTGCTGCTGATCAAGCCCGGTCTCGACTATGTGATCGCGTTTCTGGGTTGTCTGCACGCCGGGGTGATCGCCGTTCCGGCCTATCCGCCGGGATCGACCAAGACGCTGAACCGGCTCGACGCGATCATCCACGACTGCGAGCCTCGCATCGCCCTGAGCACGGGCGACGATGTTCCTGTCGTGACCGAGCGCCTGTCGGAGATCGCGCCCGACGTCGACGTCGTTGATGTTCGGGCGGTTGATCCGGCTGCCGCCGATGGGCGCTCTGCCGACGATGGCCGTACTTGCGACATCGCATTTCTTCAGTACACCTCGGGGTCAACGGGATCACCCAAGGGGGTGATCGTCAGCCACGCAAACCTGGTTCGCAACTCGACGGCGATCAACGAGGTGTTCGCGACCAGTCGCGATGGTCATGTCGTGAGCTGGCTGCCGCCCTATCACGACATGGGTCTGGTCGGCGGCATCCTGCAGTCGATGTTCGTCGGTTGCACCAGTACCTTGATGTCACCGTTGCACTTCTTGCAGCGGCCACTGCGCTGGTTGCAGGCAATCAGCCGCCATCGGGCGACGATCAGTGGCGGACCGAACTTTGCCTACGAACTGTGCCTGCGCAAGATCAGCGAGGCTGACCTGGCCCAGCTCGATCTGAGCTGCTGGCAGGTTGCCTTCAATGGCGCCGAGCCGATCAACGCCCGCACGGTGGCTGCCTTCAACGAAAAATTTTCGCGCTGTGGATTGTCCGCCGAGACGATGACGCCGTGCTATGGACTTGCCGAAGCCACCCTGCTGGCGACCGGCAGCAAGGCATTCGAAGCGGCGGTCATTCGGCAGTTCGACGCATCTCAACTCGAACTCGGTCGCGCTCAAGAGTGCCCGGAAGGGCAGGAATCCGGACCACGGTCCCGGCGGGTACGGGCCCTGGTCAGTTGCGGGCGAGGGGCGGCCGGGGCCACGCCATTCGTCTGCGATCCCGAGAGCGGGCGCCGGCTGGGTGATGGCGAGGTTGGAGAGATCTGTGTCGTCGGCGGCAGTGTTGCCCAGGGCTACTGGCGCAAACCGGACGCGACGGCGGCAAGCTTCCTCGATTCCGATTCGCTGGACCCGCAGCAGCGTCGCTTTCGAACTGGCGACCTTGGCTTCCTGCTCGACGGCGAATTGTATGTCAGCGGGCGGATCAAGGACCTGATCATCGTCCATGGAAGCAACCACCATCCGGCCGATATCGAACACAGCGTTTTGCCGCTGGACCCCGGGTTCCGACCCGATGGCGCTGCGGCCTTCGGCCTGTCAATCGACGATGTCGAGCGCGCCGTCGTCGTCCAGGAAGTGGAGCGGCGCGCGCTGCGAAATCTGGACGTTGCCGAGGTGGTGGCGAAGATCCGTGTGCAACTGTGGCAGCAGCATTCGCTGACGACACCGGCAGTCGTCCTGGTACTGGCCGGAAGCCTGCCGCGAACCTCGAGTGGCAAAGTGCGCCGACACGAGTGCCGGCGCCAGTTCGCGGCCATCGTTCGCGAACAAGACATACACGCAAGTGGGCCGGAACTTGCCAGACGAATCGTCGCGCTCGAAGTCGGCGGCGAACTGCTGTTCGACTGCACCCGTAGCGAGGAGTTGGAGCCGGCATGAACCTGGTGCGCAGCGCAGATACCGTACACGTGGAAGAGATCGCCGCGATGGTGGTGCGGATTGTCGCCGATCTGCTTGAGATCGATGCTGAACATCTGGAGCGGGACAAGCCCTTCCCGGAGATGGGTGTCGACTCTGTGCATATCGTCGGACTGTCGGCCGAACTCGAAGATTGCTTCGGCGTGACGCTGGATCCGGAAATCGCCTATCAGCATGACACCGTGGACAAGATCAGCGGCCATCTGAGTGTCTTGCTGACCTCCGGACCGGAGAGCCGCCCTTGAGCACCAGCCTCACCAACCGAACACGGCACGAGCTGCTGGAGTTCTTCGGTCTCGGCGAAACTGCTGTGCAGGCTCGGGGCACGACGATCCGCACTGAAGGCGGGCAGACCCTGATCGACTTCGTCGGACAGTTCGGTGCGGTACCGTTTGGCTACGCTCCAACCGAGATTCTGTCGGCAGCGCGCGCGTTTCTCGATTCGGAGCAGCCGGCATTCGTGCAGCCCTTGCTGAACCCGGAAGCCGAGCGCCTGGCGCGACGACTGATTGAGATCGCACCGGGCTCGATGAGCCGGGTGAACTTCGCCACCAGCGGCGCCGAAACCGTCGAGGCTGCGATCAAGCTGACACGCGCCTCGACCCGTCGAGAGCTGATCATCGGCACCTGTACCGGTTTCCATGGCAAGACCTTGGGAGCAGTCAATGTCACCGGCAAGCCCGCGTATCGAGAAGCCTTTCAAGTTCGTACCGACGGTTATGCGCACGTCCCGTATGGCGATCTGGATGCACTGGAACGGGTATTGAAATCGGGCAGGGCAGCGGCCTTCTTCGTCGAACCGGTGCAGGGTGAGGCCGGAATGATCACCCCGCCCCCGGGCTATCTTGCTGCGGCTCAAGCGTTGTGCCGACGCCACGGCGCGCTGTTCGTGGTCGACGAAATCCAGACCGGACTGGGTCGCACTGGACACCTGTTCGCTGCCGAGGCGGAAGATCTGGAACCGGATGTGCTCCTGCTCGCGAAAGCACTCGGTGGCGGCGTCGTGCCGATCGGAGCGTGCATCTACAACGAGCGTGCCTGGAGCCGTGAGTTCGATCGCCACCACAGTTCGACATTCGCTGTGAACGGGTTCTCGGCCGCGATCGGGCTTGCCGTCATTGAAACACTGACCTGCGAGGGCGGACGGGTGGTCGAGCGCATCGCCCAGGTCGGCAACTATCTGGGTGAGCAGTTGGACGAGTTGGTTCGCCGGCATCCGGACGTGTTCGCCGGCGTCGATGGACGCGGCCTCATGCGCGGACTCAAGTTTCGGAACTGGTCCGGCGAACGGCTGTACATGCTGTCGCTGGCCAGTTCCTTCGGCGCGCTGATTCCGATCGTCTGCGGCTACCTCAAGGCAGTGCACGGCCTGCACTGCCTGCCGACCCTGAATCAAGGCAATGTGCTGCGAATCCAGCCCGCCTACTGCATCCGTCGCGAGGACATCGATCGGCTCGTCGAAGGTCTTGATGCGGCAGCCGAACTGATTGCCAGTGCTGATCAGCATCGATTGATCCTGCACGCGCACGGATTCAGCCC
This sequence comes from uncultured Rhodanobacteraceae bacterium, assembly GCA_964522235.1. Taxonomy (GTDB): domain Bacteria; phylum Pseudomonadota; class Gammaproteobacteria; order Xanthomonadales; family UBA2363; genus Pseudofulvimonas. Next base: position 4,330 of record CAZFUH010000141.1, on the reverse strand, counting down.
GAATCGCTCCGCCGTCCGCCGTCCTGGCCGGCGCAGGGTGGAACGTACGACAACCAGACCAGGGCGGTGTCTGGGTCGATTTGCCTTCCTGCTTCATCCGACGACTCAAGACTGTGTCAACGGCGACGAGATTCTCGCCGCGCTCGATATGTCCGCCGACGAAACGCGCTTTCTCGGCAACTGGCTGGCCGATTTCTCCGAATGGGCCAAGCCGGATCTGGAAGCCGGCGTGTCCTATCATGCAAATCGGATCTGCAATGCCCAGGGCGACTATGTCGAAGGCTGGCTGGTCGGTTCCTTGCTGCAGCCGCGCGACCTGATGCGTCTGAGTCCGAGCCGGCGCAAGAAGTTGCTCGATGCCTACCTGGAGACCGTTCACGGGCTCGATATCGACTTCGTCGGTCTTGGTGCCTACACGTCGGTGATTACGGGTGCCGGCCTGGACATCGTCAACGACCGCTTCCGGACCACCACCGGCAACAGTCTCACCGCGATGGTCGGAGTCGATGCGCTTGCCGCTGCCTGCAATCACAGCGGCACACCATTGGCTGAGCGGACTACCGGGGTCGTCGGTGCCTATGGCTCGGTCGGGCGCCTGGCAAGCCTGCGTCTGAGCCGGTTCGCGGAACATCTTGTTCTGCTCGGCAATGCCGCCAATCGTGACGCGATGCAGGAACTGCGGCGGGTTGCCGGCGAGGTGTATGTTCTCGCGCTGCGCTCGCTGCAAGCCGGCCGCGTGACCGGGACGGCACGGGCGCTTGCCGCCCTGCTGCCGGATCCCGGCTGGATCAGCACATGGCTGGCTCATGATGTCGAGGACGAGACGCGCCTGTGCGAGCTTCACGACCGCATCGAGTCGATGGCGAGCGAGCGGCAGATGGATCCGCCCGTCGTCATCGCCTCCGATCTGACGCAATGGTTGCCGCGGCTGGATGCCGTGGTTTCGGCGACATCAAACGGTGCCTCCTTTCTCGATTCGGCGCTGCTGCGCGGCCATTGCGTCGTCTGCGACTGCGCCCAGCCGCCGGACATCGCGCCATCGGCAGCGGCGGCGCGGCCGGATGTGTGGTTCATCGAAGGCGGGCTGATCCGGATGCCCGACCCTTCGTATCGTTTCGGCAGTCAGAACCTGACCCGACTTCCGACCGGTATGGCCTTCAGTTGTCTGGCCGAAACCATCGTCCTGACCATGGCGGGCAAGCGGCGGGACTACAGCATCGGAAAGCGTCCCTCCATCGAGGACGCCGAGGAGATCTTCGAACTGGCGCAGCATTTCGGCTTTTCGACCGCCTGTGTACAGCCGACCAGCAAGGCGGCCTGAGAGCGTTCCAACCTTCAACCAAAGAGTTCACGTCATGTCGATGCAGCGAGCACGAGCCACCACCGAGCACCACCTGCCAGGATTGATCGGCGCCTTGGAAGAGCGAGGCCTGATGTCTCTGGAGACCGGCGATCCAGGCCATTTGTGCGCCCTGTTCCGCCGGCATCGTGGCGCCGGCCTGATCATCCCGGAGCACTTCGGCGGTCTGGCCGCCTCGCCGATCGAGACCGTGGAGATTCTGCGCGTGATCGGCTCCTTGAGCCCGTCGCTGGCGGTGATGATGACCATGCACCACCACACCGTGGTGTCGATGGTGCAGCTCGGTGAATGGTTTCCCCTTGCAGGAGAATTGCTGACCGGCATCGCTGGGCAGCAGATGCTGGTCGCATCGGCTTTTGCCGAAGGCAAGCCCGGTTCCGGCATCTTCAACGCCAGCGTCAAGGCTCGCCCGAGCGAGGGCGGCTATCGACTGCGCGGAACAAAAAAACCTTGTTCAATGACCCATCATCTGGATGTCGTCGTCGTTGGCGTGGCACGTGAACAGGAACAGGGTGAGCCGATTCACGGCTTTGCCATCGTTCTGGCCGACGACAACGGACTGGAGCGGCAGCCGTTCTGGGGCTCACCGATCCTGCAAGCTGCCGACAACAACGCGTTGTCGTTCAACGACACCTTCGTGCCGGAGCAGCGCATGCTGCTGGCGCAAACCGCGGACGACGCCGAAGCGGCCATATTGTCCGAGCGAGCCTCGCTGTCGGGCCTGTGCTGGTTTCAGTTCATGGTCGGGGCGACCTATCTTGGCGTGGCCACCGCCTTGGCCCGCTTGCTGATCGAAAAACGCAATGTCGAAGATCTGTCGTTGGCGCAGATCGCGATCGAACTCGAGGGCGCGCATCAGGCGCTGATCGGTGGTGTGCATCAGTTCGAAAGGCAGCCGGCACCGGATCAGGCGCTCTACCAGATGGCGCTGTCGACGCGCTTCATGGTGCAGGCAGCGGTCGAGCGTGCCACGAATCTCGCCGTCGAGCTGGCAGGAGGCATGGCATTCGCGTCGTCCGAGCAAGTGCCCTACCTGCTGGCGGCGTCACGGGCCATTTGCTTCCACCCGGTATCGCGCAGCATTGCATCGCCTCTGCTGGCGGCCTATTTGCGCGACTCCCTGTCGCCCCTCACCTCGAGACCGGTGTCGGGAGGAAGCCATGCTGCGCGCAGCGATCAAGCCGGCGCCGAACCTGCGCCCCATCCTGAACCGGTAGCAATGAACGCGTGATCGAGATGACGACGGACGCTCTTTATCCCCGATTGCCGGGAGACATCTCGCCGATCTTTCATGCGATCGCCATCCCGCTGTTCGTGCTGATACTGGTTCCCAGCCTGCTGGCTATTTCGGTGGTGCTGCTGCTTGCCTTGCTGCTGCAGCTTGCTCGGTCGCTGCTGGAGCGGATTCCCGGTTGTGCACGCATCGGCCGTGCCATCTCCGCCGCCTTTCATGCCCGGGTCGCCCGCCTCGTGGGTGGCGTGCTGAAGGACCCACGCGACGAACCGATTCTGGCGACGGCGATCGTCACCGGATCGACAGTCTACGTTCTGTTCGTCGTGCAACTGATCGTCAAGGAAATCCATTGGCCGCTGGTGATCGCGTTCTACGCCTTCCTCTATGGACCAAGTCTGCGCGCCTTCGTCTGGTCGTTCAGTTCGATGCACCAGGAGGGCCATCGACCCGGAGGCATCTTCAGGTCACCCAGTCGTCTGGAGAAATGGACAGGGAACTCGCTCTTGTACATGTTCTTCGCGATTCCGATGGGACTGGTACCGCATGCAGCGGCGCATCTTCAGCAGCATCATCGGGAAAACACCGGGCCGCTGGATGTCTATGCGTCGGCCAGATACAACCATGCCAATGCCTGGCACTTCGTCGTCTACATGGTCCGGGACGTGATGTACCAGCAGTTGCTGGTCTCGCCGTATCTCTACTTCAAGCGCAAGCGGCGGCCGATCCAGTCCCGCAGCATGATTGTCAGCAATCTCATTTATCTCGGGATCTTCGCGGCCGTCGCCCTGTACAGCGTTCCGATCGCCTTGCTCTACATTGCCGTGCCCTGGCTGGCCGGCAACATTCTGATGGGGGTGATCCACTGGACCCAGCACGCCTTCTACGGCGGTCAGCCGGAGCCGAAGGACTTCATGTACAACACCGTGACCCTGCTCGAACAGCCGGTCAACGTGCTCAATGAGGGCTATCACGTCTGCCATCATCATTGGCAGAACGTGCACTGGTCGGAAAGTCCGGCATTGTTCGAGCGCATCCGTCCGGACATGAAGCAGGCGCAGTGCATGGTGTTTCGCGATTTGAGCGTTCTGGGTCTGTTCTTTCCACTGATGTTGCGCCGTTTCGACTTTCTTGCCCACAAGCTGGAGTGGTGGGAACCGATCTCGCATGAGGCCAAGGTCGAGCTGATCAAACGCAGGGTCGCGCCGGCGCCGATGCACGAGCACGAGCGGTCGCGTCTGTCGATTCAGCCGGTGCAGCAGAGCGTTCCCGGCTGATCATGAACAGATCGATAGCGCTCAAGGTCGCGGCCGTCGAAGCGGAGACCGAGCATGCCGTCAGCATTCATCTGCGGCAGCCGCTGCTGCGCCGGCTCAAGTACAGCGCCGGACAGTACCTGATGCTGGACGTGGACATCGGCGGTGGTACCCGCGAATGCCGTGCCTACTCGATCAGCAGCGCACCCGGACTGGAGCGGACCCTGTCGATCACAGTGAAGAAGCAGCCGGGAGGGCACGTATCGAACTGGCTCGCCGAGCACCTGGATACGGGCATGTCCGTGCGGACATTTGGCGTGCGTGGTCGGTGCACCTTTACGCCACAGGACGGAGCAGGCAGGCACATCGTTCTGCTCGCTGCCGGCAGCGGCATCGTGCCGCTGTTCTCGATATTGAAGTCCGCCCTGCATTTCGAGCGGCAATCGCGGGTCTCGCTTGTCTACGGCAATCGAACGCTCGCTG
>CAZFUH010000140.1:0-10286 GCA_964522235.1 uncultured Rhodanobacteraceae bacterium | reverse complement strand
GCGCATGCCGGTTACGGAGTCGGCGCAACCGCCGGTCGAGGCGGCGGTGACGGCCACATCCGCTGGCGAGCATCGAGTTCTGCGCGGTGAAACCTTGTACAGCATTGCGTTTCGCAACAGTCTCGACTGGCGCGACGTTGCGGCCTGGAATCGTCTCCCACCGCCGTTCACGATCTACCCAGGTCAGCGCTTGCATCTGCGCCCGCCGCCGGGCTGGATGCGAGAGCCCCCAATTGCCGCACAACCGCAGCCGATTCCGGAAGCCGATCACGGCACGGTGCCGGCAAGCCAGATGCCACCGGCGCCACCCGCGGCAGCACCGCCATTGACGTCGCCGGCCCCGACGGCGCAACGACCGGCGCAACCCGCGGCGGTCAGTCCACGTCCAGAGCCGCCGCCGGTGTCATCCTCGACGCCGCCGGTGCCGACTTCGACCGCGACCGTCGCCAGCCTGCAATGGCGTTGGCCAACCCAGGGCGAAGTGATCCAGCGTTACAGCTCGGACGCCGCCCGCCAGGGCATTGCGATCGCCGGCAACGGCGGTCAGGTCGTCGTGGCCGCCGCCGACGGCGAAGTCGTGTACTCCGGTTCCGGTCTGCGCGGCTATGGTGAGCTGATCATCATCAAGCACTCGGCGGAGTATCTGAGCGCCTATGGTCACAACCGCAAGCGTCTGGTCAACGAGGGCGAGCGCGTGCGCGCGGGTCAGCCGATCGCCGAAATGGGCCGGACCGGCACCGATCGCGACAAACTGCATTTCGAGATCCGTCGCAGCGGCCGGCCGGTCGATCCGATGGGTTTCCTGCCTCGGCGATGAGTGTCGCCGATACCGGTTGATGGCCAGTTCCAGCGAGGCGGCGGACGCGACCGATGGCGGCAAGTACAGGCTGTCGGCCACCCGGCTATGCCGATTGCCCTGGTCCGATGGTGTCTTTCTGTTCGCCGAGCAGTTCTGGAGTCGGAACGAAGCCGATGTCCTGCTGGCCCGACTACGCGATGAACTGGATTGGCGGCAACACCATGTCCGTCTGTTCGGCAAGGAACGGCCGGCACCGCGGCTGTCCGCCTGGTATGGCGACAAAGGTGTCGCCTATACGTACTCGGGTATCCGGCACCAGGCTGTACCCTGGTTGCCGGTGTTGGAGCAGGTGCGCGATCGGATCCAGGCCGGTCTGGCCGGGCTCGACCCCGGAAGATTCAACGGAGTCCTTGGCAACCGCTATCGCGAAGGCGCCGACGGCATGGGCTGGCACAGCGACGACGAGTCCGAACTCGGCCCGGCGCCGGTCATCGCCTCGGCCAGCTTTGGTGCACCACGGCGCTTCGTGCTGCGCCATCGCGCCAGTGGCCATCGCGAACAGCTGCAGCTCGGGCACGGCAGTCTGCTGATCATGGCCGGTACCAGCCAGCGCTGCTGGCAGCATGCCGTGCCGAAGACGCGCCGACCCTGCGGTGAGCGCATCAACCTGACCTTGCGCCGGATTGCCAGCTGATCGCGGCAGCGCTCGCGGACTCAGCGGCTGCGCGAGTGGACGTCATCGCAGCACCGATTTGCGCGACGCTGAAGAGTACAATCGGACGTTGTCAGAGGTGTCGTGTATTCGCGCTGTTCGATGGAGAGAGAATTGGAGCGCAGCATGCTCGGCCGCGAGGTCGACTATCCCGAGCAGGTCGATGCCGGCCTGCTGTTCCCGATACCGCGCCATCGCCAGCGTGAAACACTGCCGTTCGAGGTCGGTGAGCTTCCGTTTCACGGCGCCGACGAATGGACTGCCTGGGAGCTTTCCTGGCTCGGCCCGCGCGGCAAGCCAGAAATCGCCGTGGCGCGGATCACCGTGCCGGCCGATTCGCCGAACCTGATCGAGTCGAAGTCGCTGAAGCTGTATCTGGTTGGTTATGCTCAGACTCGCTTCGCTCGGCCGTCCGACGTACGCGCCCGGATCGAGGCCGATCTTGGTGCCTGCAGCGGGGCCGAAGTGACCGTTGACCTGACCATTGGTGCGGCGATCGGCGGCTTGTCGGTACACGCCCTGGGCGGCATCGAGCTGGACGCGCTCGACATCGACATCGATGTCGAAGACTACGGCCCGCCACGGCCGGAGCATCTTCATGCCTATACCGACGCGGCGGCGATCGAACAAGTCTTGATCAGCCGCCTGTTTCGGTCCAATTGCCCGGTCACCGGCCAACCGGACTGGGCCGATGTCCAGGTGCACTATCGCGGAGCGCCGATCGACCCTGCCGGTCTGTTGCGATACCTCATCGGGTATCGTCGGCATTGCGACTTTCATGAACTTTGCGTGGAACGGATCTATCTGGACCTGCTCGCGCGCTGCCAACCTGAGGCATTGCGGGTGCTCGCGCGTTTTACCCGCCGCGGCGGTCTCGACATCAATCCCTGGCGTGCCAACGATCCGATGTTGGCGCCGCCGCCCGGTCAGCGTACGCCGCGGCAGTAGCCCAATCGCTTTCTTACCGCCCCGCCTCCCGGCGCGACGCGTCGCGGTTCGCGCGCATGGCGCGCTCGCCCTCGGTCAGGGTCCAGTCGATCAGCACCGGGTTGATCTGGGCGAGCGCAATCTCGAACGCGGCGACAGCAGCGTCGACCCCGGCACCGGCCATTGGCTGTTCCGAACTCAGCACCCGGCGCGCGAGGATACGCCGGCTGCGCGGGTCGATCAGGCGTGCGTGCACCGCGACCTCGACGCGCGGCGAACTGCCGGTATGACCGGCCTGGAACTCGACCAGGTCGGTGGCGAGGATCAGGTCGGCACGTACGCCGCTGCCTGCGCGGGCAACACCGGGCAGACGGCCGTCGGTTTCGAATGCCCGTACCCAGATGCCTTGCAACAGGCCGGGCGCGCGTTCGACCCAGCGCGCGCCCTTGTAAACCTGACGCTCGTTGCCATCCGGAGCGACGACGATGCGCAGGCTGTCGAGCAGGTCGCTGGTATGCGGGGCTTCGACCAGAAGCTGCCAGTCCACCGACGCGCCCGGATGCGGGCTGATCGCCGGATTGAGGGCATAGATCGTGAAGTCCGCGCGCGGGCCGGTCAGGCCGGTGCATCCAGACAAGAACGCGAGCACGACGACTGCGAGCAGACGGGACGAGACACTCATCTTGGACTGTACTCCCTGGGCTGATCGCGGCCGAGCAGGAAACCGGACGGATCGGCTTCCAGGCGCTGGCTCAGGCTGCGGAGGTTGACCAGCACACCACGCAGCTCGGTCAGAACCTGGCTGAGTTCAACCAGGCCCTCCTGAGCAAACTGGTCGATCGCGCCGCGGTTGTCGCCGAGCATGCCCTGCACCTGCTCGCTGGCCGAGCGCAGTGCCGTCATGGCGCCGGCGACATCTTCATCCATGATTCGTTCGGCACTGCCGACCGTGCGCTCCAGGCGTTCGACCGTGCTGCGGACCTGGACCAGCGTGTCGGCGAGTTCACCGGTGGCGCGGGCACCATCGCGCAGAATCGACTGAATCGCGTCGCTCTCGCCTCCGACCGCCGCAGTCAGCCGGCTCAGGTCGGCGATCGCCTCGGACAATCGAACCGCATTTTCGTCGCTGAGGATGTTGGCGACCCGGTTCAGGACGTCGTTTACAGTGACGATGATGTCGGCACCGGACTCGAACAGCTTCGCCAGATCCGAAGCTTCAGCGCGAATGACGGCGATGGTACGGCCGGGACGCGGCTGCAGCGGCGGTGCTTCGGCGCTGCCGCCGGACAGCTGGATGAAGGCGACTCCGGTCAGGCCGAGATAGCCCATCTTCGCCTGGGTATCGGTCTTGACCGGGGTCGAACCGCCGACACGGATCCGGGCAATGACCCGGCGCGGGTCGATCCGGCTCAGGCGCAGGTTGGTGACCTCGCCGACCTGGATGCCGTTGTATTGCACCGGGCTGCCCTTGGCCAGGCCGGTGACCGCTTCCCGGAAGTAGACGTCGTAGAAGTCGAATTCGCGTTCCAGACTGTGTTTGCCGGCCCAAAGCAGGGCCAGCACCAGCAGGACGCAGGTCGCGAGCACGAAGGCACCGATCAGGACGTACTTGGCACGAGTCTCCATCGCGTCAATCTAGCATCCCTGACCGGCTTGGCGCCGACTGAGGCTCTGGTTCATTCATTCCCGGAACCGGTTCGATCGATCGCAGCCAACGCCCACAAGATATCCACAGGCTCCGCACAGCCACTGGACAGGTTTGTCCGATGACTTGAGACGGCCTGAGTGTATATCGTGGGCGGCCACCTCCAAGCGCCGTCTCGCCACCGCCATCATGGCCCAATACGCCGAAGCCCGAGCCCACGACAACGTTGAATCTTTGCGCGTGCCGCCGCACTCGATCGAAGCCGAGCAGGCCGTACTCGGTGGCCTGATGCTGTCGAGCGAAGCCTGGGACAAGATCGCCGACAAGCTGAATGAGGAAGATTTCTACCGCAAGGAGCATCGGCTGATCTTCCGCGCCATCGGCGAGTTGTCCGGCAAGGGAATGCCGTGCGACGCGGTGACCCTGGGCGAATGGTTCGACGTCAACGGCATCGCCGAGCTGGTCGGCGGTGCCGCCTATGTCATTGAGTTGGCCAATGCCACGCCTTCGGCGGCGAACATCGTTGCCTACGCCACCATCGTGCGCGAGAAATCGGTGCTGCGGCAGCTGATCGACGCCGGCACTGAAATCGCCAGCGATGGCTTTCAGCCCGGTACGCGCGGCAGTCAGGAGCTGATCGAGTCGGCCGAGCAACGGGTGTTTCGCATTGCCGAGGCCGGCAGTCGCGGCGCGCGCCAGTTCGTGCCAGTCAAGGATGCGGCACGCGAAGCCCTGGAGCTGCTCAATCAGCGTTACCACAGCGACAGTGCGATCACCGGCCTGGCGACCGGCTTCACCGACTTCGACAACCTGACCGCCGGCCTCCAGGCCGGTGATCTGGTCGTCCTCGCGGCTCGGCCGTCGATGGGCAAGACAGCGCTTGCCGTCAATATGGCGGAGTACGCCGCGATACGAGAGAAGAAATCTGTGGCGATCTTCAGCATGGAAATGTCGGCGGTGCAGCTGACCTTTCGTCTGCTGTCGTCGCTCGGCCGGATCAACCAGCAGGCCCTGCGCACCGGCAAGCTGGAGGACGAGGATTGGCCGCGGGTGACCTCGGCGATGGCCTTGCTTGCCGAGTCGAAAATCTTCATCGACGATACCCCCGGACTTTCGCCGACCGAACTGCGTGCGCGTGCGCGCCGGCTCAAGCGCAGCCATGACCTGGGCCTGATCGTGGTCGACTATCTGCAACTGATGCAGGTGCCGGGCAACAAGGAAAACCGAGCCACCGAGATCGCGGAAATCTCGCGCTCGATGAAGGCGGTAGCCAAGGAACTGGCGGTGCCGGTGATCGCGTTGTCGCAGCTGAATCGCTCGCTCGAGCAGCGCACCGACAAGCGTCCGGCGATGTCGGATCTGCGCGAATCGGGCGCAATCGAGCAGGACGCGGACGTGATCATGTTTATCTACCGCGATGAGTACTATCACCCGGATTCGGCCGACAAGGGTGTGGCCGAGGTCATCATCGCCAAGCAGCGAAATGGCCCGACCGGTACCGTCAAGCTGACCTTTCTGGGCCAGTTCACGAAGTTCGAGAACTACGCCCGTGACTCCGGCGGCTACTACGGCTGAGCGCCGGCGCCAACGGCCCCCCGTCCAGACGAAAACGGGCATTCAGGCGGCGGAGCCCAAGCGGCTGCAACGATGTGTCGTGGTCTTCGGCCTGTGGCTCGGGTTCGGTCGTACCCGACATCCGGACCTGTCCGGCATCGATCGTGCCCGAGAAAAGTCAGATCCTGCCATGTCGACGCGGCAATGAAGGCGCTACCATGCCCGCGCCATGAGTCGACGCGTCACCGCCACCATCCATCTGGACGCTCTGCGCGACAATCTCGCGCGGGTGCGTGAACTTGCACCGGGTCGGCGGGTTGTCGCCGTGGTCAAGGCCGACGGCTATGGCCACGGCCTGGAACGAGTCGCTCGAGCCCTGGCCGATGCCGATGCCTTCGGTGTCGCGTCGATCGCCGACGGTGAGCGCATCCGTGCGATCGGCCTGGACAACCGCATCGTCGTGCTCTCGGGCATCGATGAGCCGGACGATCTGAAGGCAATGCGCAGTCTGAGTCTGGAACCGGTCGTGCACCACGATAGCCAGCTGGCCTGGCTCGAGGCCGACCGCGATCCGTCGCCACTTCGTGTCTGGCTGAAGATCGACACCGGCATGCATCGGCTTGGATTTCCGATGCAGCGAGCCGCCGAGGTTCATGCACGGCTCACGGCCATGCCGCAGGTCGCCGGGCGCATCCACTGGCTGACGCACTTCGCGCGCTCGGACGAGTTTGATGTTTCCGCAACCGCCGAGCAGACGGTTCGCTTCGACGCCGTCATCGCTGGCCTCGGCGGTGAACGCTCGCTCGCGAACTCGGCGGCAATCCTGGGTTGGCCGGCCACTCACGGCGATTGGGTGCGTGCCGGCGGCGTGCTCTACGGGGTGTCGGTGATCGCGGGTCGCACCGGCGCCGATTTCGGTTTTCGATCGGCGATGACCTTGTCGGCACGACTGATCGCGATCAATTCGGTCGCACGAGGCGAGGCAATCGGCTATGGCGGCAGCTATGTCTGTCCGCAGACAATGCCGGTCGGCGTCGTCGCAATCGGTTACGGTGACGGCTATCCGCGTCATGCCGACAGCGGAACGCCGGTGCTGCTGCGCGGTCGAGCGGCGGCGATCATCGGCCGGGTCTCGATGGACCTGATCACCATCGACCTGCGCCAGCATCCTGAGGCGGCGATTGGCGATGAGGTTGTGCTCTGGGGACCGCAACTGCCGGTCGAAGCCATCGGCGAGCGTGCCGATACGATCGGCTACGAGCTGATCTGCGGCATGACCCGGCGCGTCGATTTCGTCGAGCGCGACGACGCCGACGCTTGAGCCGTAGAAGCGACGCCTGGGCATCGCTCGGAATTGAGTGGGTGGCGTGCGCGCCGACCGAGTCGGCTGCATCGGCAATGCTTACGGCGTGTCGCGTGGCGATGACGCCGGGCCCTGAACGGCAAGCAGATGACGTTCGATTGCGAATACATGTTCGTCGTGCTCGCCGAGGCGGCGCAAGGCTGCTGCCAACTCCAGCGCGTAATCGCGGTTGCTGCCGCTGGGGCCGTGGGCGGCGGCGATCTGTTTGGCGATCTGCGGCTCCGGGGCCGGTCCAAGCCAGGCTGCGTTGCCGGCTGGCGCGACATAGGTCAGTCCGGACACCACCTCGGCCGCTGCGCCGTCGATCGCTGACAGCCGAAGTTCGATTCTGCTGCGCAAATAGCCGTTCTTTTCCCGCGCATCGAGCGCGGACAGCACATCGGCGTCGATCAGGTAGGCCATGCCGGCACATCGCTGACCTGGGGCTGGCACCAGGGTCAAGACTCGCCCCGGAGCCTGCGCCGTGCCGCGGTGGTCATGCGAGCCCTGCCAGTAGCGACGTACCCAGTGTTCGACATGTGCGGGTCGCAGTTGCCGGTGGCGGAAGTCGACCTTGTAGATCAGCGATCCGTAGCCGAACAGCCAGATCCGTTCGTCGCCGTCAAACAGGCGGGTGCGGCGGTTGATTGCGGTGGTGTCGAGGCTCATGTCAGGGTGGCATTCTAACGGCGGCTCTCGTCCTGTTCGCGACAGCGCGCTAAAGTCCCCACCTTGCGATTGCGGAAACGACGGGCATGGCCAAGAACCAGTTCACCCTGCTGCGCCGGCGCCGCTTCGGGCCGTTCTTTCTCACCCAGGCCCTGGGGGCGTTCAATGACAACGTGTTCAAGAACGCCCTGGTGATCCTGGTCGCATTTCAGATCGCCGGTTTGACCAGCGCCCAGGTCGACTTCTATTCGAATCTGGCCGCCGGCTTGTTCATCCTGCCGTTTTTTCTGTTCTCGGCGCTAGCCGGGCAGTGGGCCGAGAAGCACGAGAAATCGGCGGCAATCCGGCGTGTCAAGCTGCTGGAGATCGTCATCATGGTGCTGGCCGCGGCTGCCCTGTACGTGCAGTCGCTACCGCTTCTGCTCGCCGTGCTGTTTCTCACCGGCGTCCAGAGCACGTTGTTCGGGCCATTGAAGTATTCGATCCTGCCGCAGGCGTTGCGCCCGCGCGAACTGGTCGGCGGCAATGCCCTGGTCGAGGCCGGCACTTTTCTGGCCATCCTGCTCGGCACCTTGTTCGGCGGCTGGCTGATGACCGCGTCCGAGCACGGACCGTTGCTGGTCGCCGCTACGGTCGTGATTCTTGCGCTTGCCGGCTGGTGGTCGTCGCGCTCGATTCCGATTGCCGCTGCGACGGCGCCGGGACTGGCCATCGACTGGAACGTGTTTCGGGCGACAGCGAGAACCGTCGGTCACCTGCGCGGCCGGCGTGCGGTATTGAACTCGGTGCTCGGCGTCAGCTGGTTCTGGTTCTTCGGCGCCCTGTTCCTGGCTCAGTTGCCGAACTATACGAAGATCTACCTGGGCGGCGACGCCACCGTTGCGCCGCTGGTGCTGACCTTGTTCGCGCTCGGCATCGGCGCCGGATCGCTGCTGTGCGAGACCCTGTCGCGGCGCACAGTCGAGATCGGCCTGGTGCCGCTCGGTGCATTGGGCATGACCGTGTTCGGCGTCGACCTGTACCTGCAACGTCCGGACGCGGCGCTGGTCGCCGATCTGTCCTGGCGCCAGTTCCTGGCCGCTCCGGGCAATCTGCGCCTGTGTCTGGATCTGCTGCTGATCGGCATTTGCGGTGGCTTTTTCACCGTGCCGCTGTATGCGTTGATCCAGCAACGTTCGCCGCGCGAGGTGCTGTCACGCATCGTCGCCGCCAACAATATCCTCAATGCCTTGTTCATGGTGCTCGCGGCGGTGCTTGCGATCGTGCTGCTGCAGCTCGGGCTCAACATTCCCGAGCTGCTGCTGGTGCTGGCGATTCTCAACGCCGTGGTGGCGATCTACATCTTCACCCTGGTGCCGGAGTTCGTCGCCCGCTTCGTCAGCTGGCTGCTGATACGCATGTTGTACCGGCTCAAGCTGCGCGGCATCGATCACGTGCCGAACGAAGGCCCGGCGATCCTGGTGTGCAACCACGTCAGCTACATGGACGCGCTGCTGGTGCTCGGCGCGGTACCACGACCGACCCGTTTCGTCATGTACTACAAGATCTTCAACATCCCCGTCATGAAGCAGGTCTTCCGCGCCGCGCGCGCGATTCCGATCGCCGGTGGCAAGGAGGATCCGGTGCTGATGGAGGCGGCGTTCGCGCAGATCGATCGCGCCCTGGCCGATGGCGAGCTGGTCGGCATCTTTCCCGAGGGCGGCCTGACCAGCGACGGCGAGGTCGCGCAGTTCCGCAAGGGTGTCGAGCGCATTCTTGCCACGCGGCCGGTAGCGGTCGTGCCTATGGCCTTGCGCGGCATGTGGTCGAGCATGTGGAGCCGGCGCGACTCGCGCCTGCGCCGCATGCGCCTGCCGCGGCGTTTCCGTACCAAGGTCGAACTTGTGATCGGGGCGCCGGTCGCACCCGAACTGGCTACTGCCGACTACCTCGAAGCTCGGGTCCGCGAACTGCGCGGCGATCAGCCATAGGGGAGACTTGCCCAATTTCAATAGCATGTATCTTGACTACGTGCTTGGTGTTTCTTGGCGCGATGCCTTCTTCGGCCGGCGCGAATCCCCTCGATCAAGTGGGAGTCGAACACAACCAGTACCTTGAATGTCTGATGGAGAACGGCGGCGATCCGAACAGCTCTCTTCTCCGGCGCCTAGCCCGCATTATTCATGAACCTTCTGCTGCGGCCGCCGATCCATCCGCTGGGACGCGACGTGCTCCCTCCAGTCGGCTCGACGTAGTGTCGGCTACGCCTTCGCCGCCTTCCAGTCCGCGCGCCGCGTCCCAGCGGCGTCTCGACGACCTCGCGACGAACGTTCATGAATAATGCGGGCTAGTGGAGGAATGCGGTTTCGAGCCGGGCATGCCCACGGATGACTTCGTCGAGCAGTACGCCTATTGGGTCGACACCGACCCGTTCGATTCTGTCGTTGCAAGGATGCTGCCGCATCGAGCGGCCTACACCAGTTACCAGTTCTCGTTCTTCCAGAAAATCGGCGGGATTCTCACCACGGCGCAAGACGATGCTGAGGCGGATCGTCGTTTCGCCGAACTGGCCGCTCAAGTGCTTGACTAGGGACGCTCACGCCTGGACGGTTCGATAGAGCCGTCCAGGCGTGCGCCGACGTGAGGCTGGCCGCGCCGG
>CAZFUH010000139.1:0-10364 GCA_964522235.1 uncultured Rhodanobacteraceae bacterium | reverse complement strand
CAGCGCCCATTCCGCGGCCTGACCGGCATGGATGCGAGTGGTATCGAACAGCGGCACCGCGGCATCATCCTGGTCGACCAGCAGCGAGATTTCGGTACAGCCAAGTATCACTGCCTGTGCGCCGCGAGCGACCAGGTCTTCGATGATTCTGCGGTACTGCTGACGGGATTCGGGACGGACCTGGCCGCGGCATAGTTCTTGATAGATCACCTCGTGCACGATCGCTCGATCACTATCTTCGGGCGTCAGCACGTCAAGGCCATGCCGCTCGCGCAGGCGGTCGCGATAGAACGCCTGCTCCATCGTGAATCGGGTGCCGAGCAAGCCAACGCAGGTATGACCCTGGCGACGGACCGATTCGCCAGTGGCATCGGCAATATGCAGCAACGGAATGCCGACCGCGGCTTCGATCGCCGGCGCCACCTTGTGCATCGTATTTGTGCACAACACCAGCAAGCCGGCTCCGGCACCTTCCAGGATGCGTGCAGCATCGGCGAGCAGATTCCCCGCACTCTGCCAGTCGCCTTCCCGCTGGCATCGTTCGATGTCATCGAAGTCGACGCTATAGAGCACGATCCGAGCCGAATGCAGCCCACCCAAGCGTTGCTGGACGCTCTGGTTGATCAAGCGGTAGTACGGCACGGTGGACTCCCAACTCATGCCGCCGATCAGACCAATCAACTTCACCAGATGTCCCTCGTCCTCGCTACCCGACTCCGTCACGGCCGATCTCCCAGCTCGTCGTCGCTGCAACCTCAGTCCCGATATGGTGATCAGGACTCGGCGCCAGCGAGAACTTCGTCGAGCCGGGTCGCCGACATCAGGTACGCGAGGATATCGCCCTTGCCGCCGATGCTGGCATGCTTGAGTACCTTGTCGAATGGATAGGTGGTCGCGAAATCGCCAGCGACCGGGACGCGCATCTCGACACCGCCTTCGTCCGATTGACGCCATTCGCCGTGCGCATGCGCGCGCATCAATTCACCAAGATAGGCACCAACCGGCAGCACGAAGTACCAGTAGAAGCCCGGTTTCGCGAACGCGCGCTTCAGGGTCTCGACATCGTCGAGGCGATCACTCAGCAGTTGTGCGCTGCTCTCGAGGCGATCCAGTGACAGCGTCTGACCGAATGCCTGTTGAAACACGCGCTGGCATTCCTCGCGCAACGCCGGGATCTGATCGATGCCGACCCCGGCGATCGCTTCGGCGGCCACGCGCTGGCTCTGGCGCAAATGGATGACGCCCCAGATGAGCCCGATGATCAGCAGTGTCGCGACCGTGCCGATAATGTATCCAAGCATGTACTGGCTCCTGTGTAGGTATTTTCAGCCGTCGCGACACGAGCGCCCGAACCGATCCACCGAAGTGAAGGCTCTGAAGCTTCGGCGCTACCACTCAACGCAGCGCCAGGCCGGCGGCCAGACCGAGGAACAACACCAGCCCGACATAGTTGTTGTCAAGAAAGGCCCGGAAACAATCATCGCGGTAGCGTCGCCGGCCTCGATAAAGCTGCAGCATGCACAGGGCGGCGGCAATGCCGAGGGCGCTCCAGTAGGGCCAACCGAGCAGCAGGCGCTGGCCGACGAACAGCATCGCCAGCAGGAACAGGGCCTGCATCATCGCGATTGCGACCAGATCCAGATCGCCGAACAGGATCGCGATCGACTTCGATCCGGCCTGCAGGTCCTCTTCGCGATCAACCATTGCGTACCAGGTGTCGTAGGCGGTAGTCCACAGGATATTGGCCATGAACAGCAACCAGGCCAGTAGCGGCACGGTGCCGGTGACCGCGGCGAACGCCATCGGGATCGCCCACCCGAAGGCGATCCCGAGGTAGATCTGCGGCAGATGGGTGTAACGCTTCAGGAATGGGTAGGTAGCCGCGAGCACGGCGCCGACGCCGGCCAGTTGCACGGTCAGTCGATTGGTCAACAAGACCAGACCGAAGGCCGCCAGCAGCAAGACAAAGAACAGCACCAGCGCCTGCCATGGCCGGATCTCGCCGGTCGCCAACGGGCGATCACGGGTGCGCTGGACCTGCGGATCGAGCCAGCGGTCGGCGTAGTCATTGATGACGCAGCCGGCCGAGCGCATCAAGATCACGCCAAGCGTGAAGATTCCCAGCAGATGCAACGGCGGCGTACCTTCGGCCGCGGCCCACAGGCCCCACCAGGTCGGCCACAGCAACAGCAGATAACCGATCGGACGATCGAGCCGGCACAGGCGCAGAAAGGCGCCGAGACGGCTGTGCCAGAACGTGGCGGGACGCACGCCGGAGTGTTGCTCACGTGGCTGTGGCTGAGCGCGGCGCACGGCTTGGCTGAATCGAGGACTCCGGGTTTCCACGCGTCAACTGCTCCGGAACGAAGCCGGGACGCCGCCGATGCCCAGGCGTTGCCGCCACGACCTGCGATCAAGCGTGTCGATGGAATCCGGACGACGAAGCAGCGGCGGTCGCAAAGTCATGCAGGGATTCTATGGCATCGCTTCCGTGCCAGGGTGCGCACGCCCTGAGAATCGGTACCCGCAACGCCTGAAGCATGCGCGATGCAAGCTAAACTACCGGCATGGATGTTTCGCACCTGCTCGACGCGCTGAATCCGGCCCAGCGCGATGCGGTCACGGCAGCCGCCGGCCACACCCTGGTTCTGGCCGGCGCCGGTTCCGGCAAGACCCGGGTTCTGATTCACCGCATCGCCTGGCTGCTTGAAGTCGAGCAGGTCTCGCCGTACGCAATCCTGGCTGTGACCTTCACCAACAAGGCCGCCAACGAGATGCGGCAGCGCTGCGAGCAGTTGATCAGCCAGGGCACGCGCGGACTGTGGATCGGCACCTTTCATGGCCTTGCCCACCGACTGCTGCGGCAACACTGGCGCGAAGCCAGATTGCCGGAGACGTTCCAGATCATCGACAGCGATGATCAGGTACGACTGGTCAAGCGTGTCATTGCCGGCCTCGGCCTCGACGACAGCCGCTACCCGGCCAAGCAGGCAGCCTGGTTCATCAATGCCCAGAAAGACGAGGGCCGGCGCGCTCAGCACGTCGATCCCGGCCACAACCCGATCCACAAGGTCTTCGTCGACGTCTATCGCACCTACCAGGAGCAGTGTGACCGCCAGGGCCTGGTCGATTTCGCCGAGCTGCTGCTGCGCAGTCACGAACTGTGGCTGAACCAGCCGGTGCTGCTCGAGCACTACCAGCATCGTTTCCGCTACCTGCTGGTCGACGAGTTCCAGGACACCAATTCACTGCAATACGCCTGGCTGCGCGTACTCGCCGGAGGCAGCGGCCAGGTGTTCGCGGTCGGTGACGACGACCAGGCGATCTACGGCTGGCGTGGCGCGCGGGTCGAGCACGTCCAGCACTTCCTGCGTGACTTTCCTGACGTGCGCGTGCTGAAGCTGGAACAGAACTACCGTTCGAGCGCGAACATTCTCAAAGCTGCGAACGCGGTCATCGCCCGCAACAGCGACCGGCTCGGCAAGAACCTGTGGACCGAAGGTCCGGAAGGGGAACCGATCCACCTGTATGCCGCATACAACGAGCAGGACGAGGCCCGCTTCCTCATCGAGCGCGTGCAGTCGCACCTGGGCGACACCGGCAAACCGTCCGATTGTGCCCTGCTGTATCGCTCGAACGCGCAGTCGCGGGTGCTCGAAGAGGCCCTGGTCCAGGCCAATATCCCGTACCGGGTCTATGGCGGCCAGCGCTTCTTCGACCGTGCCGAGATCAAGGATGCCCTGGCCTGGCTGCGCCTGGTCGGCAATCGTGACGACGACGCCGCTTTCGAGCGTGCGATTGCAGCGCCGAACTGCGGCGTCGGCGAACGCAGCCTGGAGCTGCTGCGCCAAGCCGCGCGCGCGGGCGCAACCTCGCTGTGGCAGGTCGCTGCGCGTGCCAGCGGCCGGATGGCGCCGGCTGCCGGCGTCGCAGCACCGGAGTTGGCCGGTCGCGTGCGCAATGCCCTGTTCGCCTTCCAGGAACGCATCGACACCCTGGCTGCGCAGAGCGCCGAACTGGCCTTGGCCGAGCGCTTCGACCATGTCATCAGCCATTCGCGACTGCGCGAGCACTATCAGCGCGAAGGACAGCTCAATGCCGAGAGCCGGCTCGAGAACCTCGACGAGCTGGTCAGCGTCGCCAGCCGTTTCGAGCTTTCGCCCGAGGATCGTGAAGCCGGGCTGTCGGAGTTCGCCGCGTTCCTGGCCCATGCCACGCTCGAAGCCGGCGAAGCCCAGGGCGATCCCGGCCAGGACTGTGTGCAGCTGATGACTCTGCATGCGGCCAAGGGACTGGAGTTTCCGCTGGTGTTCCTGACCGGCCTCGAAGAAGGCCTGTTTCCGAACCAGAAGGCGCTCGACACCGATGATCGCCTGGAAGAGGAGCGGCGGCTGGCCTATGTCGGCATTACGCGCGCGCGCGAACGCCTGACCCTGAGCTATGCCGAATCGCGCCGCCTGCACGGTGTCGAAACCTATAACCGGCCGTCGCGCTTCCTGGCCGAGATTCCGCCGCAGCTGCTGCATGCCGTGCGACCGAAGGTCCAGGTCGGTGCAGCGCGAACCGTGGCCGGATCGCGCTCGTCCTGGCATGCCGACGCAGCTCAGGTCAGCGGTTTCTCGCTCGGCCAACGGGTCCAGCACATGCAGTTCGGCGAGGGTGTGATCGTCGATGCCGAGGGCAGCGGCAGCCATGCCCGGGTCCAGGTCCAGTTCGAGGACGCCGGCGCGAAATGGCTGGTGCTTGCCTACGCCAACTTGCAGGCCGCCTGACCGGATTGCCTTGAACCGCCGGGCGGCGCCCAGTAGCGTGGTTGCCTCTTTGCACCGAGCCGCCCGCGATCCGCATGAACCAGAGCAAGCGCCTGTACAAGATCACCTTCCTGAGTCAGGGCAAGAGCATCGAGCTGTATGCACGTGAAGTCGCAAGCAGCGGCCTGTGGGGCTTCATCGAGATCGGCGAGTTGGTGTTCGAGACCGCTGGCGACAGCGTCGTCATCGATCCGACCGAAGAGCGCCTGCGCGAGGAATTCGCCCATAGCAAGCGCCTGCACCTGCCGATGCACGCGGTGCTGCGGGTCGAGGAGGTCGACAAGCGCGGCACCTGCCGCATCCGCGATGCCGCGACCGGCGACAAGGTCGTGCCCTTGCCCGTTCCCGGCAATCGCCCCGGCACTTGAGCGTCGGCCGGCCGTATTACGTCACTCGATTCGAGTGCCCCTCAACTTGTTTCCTGCTGCTCGGGCGCCACCGGCTTGGTCGGCAGCTCCCGCGCCTGAGGTGTGCCGGGGCGCACCTCGGGATTCAAGGCCATCGCCGCCTTCGCCATCAGATGGGCGCTGATCGGCGCCGTGATGAACAAGAACACGGTGATCAGAAGCTCACGCAGGCCAAGACCGTCGCCGAGCACGGCGTGATGGCCGATCGATCCGATCAGGATGCAGCCGACGCCGAGCGTGGTCGACTTGGTCGGGCCGTGCAGGCGCTTGAGAAAATCCGACAGTTTGGCCAGGCCGATCGAACCGACCAGAACGAAGAAACTGCCGACCCCGAGCAGGGCGACAATCAGGATTTCCACCGCCGTACTCATTCGACGATGTCCCGGCGCAGGACGTACTTGCACAGCATCACGGTGCCGACGAAGCCGAGCATGGCGATGATCAGGGCGGCCTCGAAATAGATCGCCGAACGCAGATACATGCCGAATAGGATCAGCATTGCGATCGTGTTGATGTACAGCGTGTCCAGGGCCAGCACCCGGTCGGGTACGGTCGGCCCGCGCAGCAGCCGCCACAGACACAGCAGCATGGCCAGGCCGATGACGCCCAGAGAAACGAGAATGGCGGTGTCGATCATGTCGGGAAGATCTCCTTCAGCGGCGCCTCGTAGCGAGCCTTGATCGTGGCGATCTGCTCGGCTTCGTCCCTGAGGTTGAAGCAATGCACGAGCAGATGCCGATGATCGTCGGTCAACTCGGCCGACAAGGTACCCGGCGTCAAGGTGATGATGCTGGCCAGCGCGGTGATGCCGTGGATATTGCGGATGTCCAGCGGCAGCCAGAAGAACGCCGGAGTGATCGCCTTCTCCGGCCCGAGAATGCGCCGGGCGACCTCGATGTTCGACAGCACCATGTCCCAGAGCACGACGACGGCAAGGCGCAGAATGGTCACGCTGCGACCGAATACTGCGCGACTTGGCTGCAACATGCCGGCGAGCAAGGGCAGCGCGATCGCCAGCACGATGCCGAGCGCGAGCTGACCGGGACTGAACTCGGCGACCAGCAGCAGCCAGAGGATCAGGACGGCGACGCTCAGCGGCAGCGATGGCAGAAAACGCTTCATGGTGACGGCGCCCTCAGTTGCGGCGCGGTGGCGCGGATCTGTTCGACGTAGTCGGCCGGCGCCAGCACCTGTTCGGCAGCTGCGCGGGTATAGGTCAGCGCCGGACCGGCGGCGATCGCCAGGCCGACGCCGTAACCGAGCAGGACCATGACCGCCGCCGTCTGCAACCGGCTCGGTGCCGGCACCAGGGCGGCGGCCGGCGCCGGTGCCCGCCAGAACACGTGGCTGCCGGCACGCGCCAGCGCGACGATGACCATCAGACTGGTGATCAGAATGACTGCCCACAGCCAGCCGGTGTTGCTCGCCGGCACCGCCGCCAACAGCATGAATTTGGCGATGAAGCCGGTCAGCGGCGGCAGGCCGGAAACGGCCACGGCGGCGATCAGGAACAGCCCAGCCAGCAACGGTCCGCGTGCGATCGGTCCGACCACGATCAGGCTGTCGCGGGCACGTCCGCGCTGGCGCTTGACCAGGTCGACCAGCAGGAACAGCGCCGCAGTGACGAAGCAGCTCTGTGCCAGGTAATACAGTCCGGCACCGATCGTGCCCGGTGTCGACAGCGAGATCGCGATGAACAGGGTCGCCGCCGATGCCACCACCAGATACGCGACCATGGCGCGCAGCGTCGGCGCCGCCAGGGCGCCGAAGGTCGCCAGCGCCAGGCTGGCGGCGCCGATCGGCAACAGCCATTCCCAGGCCCAGCCGGCCAGAGCGCCGGCATCGGCGCCGAACACCAAGGTGTAGACGCGGAGCACGGCGTAGACGCCGACCTTGGTCATGATCGTGAACAGCGCCGCGACCGCGGCCGGCGCGCGAGCGTAGGTTTCCGGCAGCCACAGGTACAAAGGCAGCAGCGCAGCCTTGGCGCAGAACACGATCAGCAGGATGCCTGACGCGGCCTGGATCAGGACGACATCGCCGGGATCGGCCTCGCGCACGCGCAGTGCCATCTCGGCCATGTTCAAGGTTCCGAGCAGGCCGTAAAGCAGGCCGAGCGCGATCAGGAACAGGGTCGAGGCGGTGATGTTGAAGACCACGTAGTGCAGGCCCGAACGCATGCGCGCACCGCGCCCACCGCTGAGCAGCAGACCATACGAGGCGATCAGCATGACCTCGAAGAACACGAACAGGTTGAACAGGTCGCCGGTCAGAAAGGCGCCATTGAGGCCGGCGAGCTGGAGATGGAACAGGGCATGAAAATGCAGGGCACGACGGTCCCAGCCGTTGCACGCGGTCAGCAGACACGGCACGGCGAGCAGGGCCGCAGTCAGCACCATCAGGGCACTGAGCCGGTCGGCGACCAGGGCGATGCCCAGGCGAGCCGGCCAGTCGCCGAGCAGATAGACCAGGATCTGGCCGTGGTCGGCACGCGACAACAGGGCGATCGCGACCGCGAGCAGGGCGGTCATGCCGAGCCAGGAGACGATGCGCTGCGCGACCATGCCGCGACGCTCGACCAGGAGCAGCAGGGCGCCGGTCAGCAGTGGCACCAGCACCGGCAGTACCGGTAGATGCGTCATCGCCGTGCCTCCGGGTCACCGACGTGATCGCCGACTTCCGGCGCGTCGTCCAGATCCGACTCCGGCACCGAGCTTTCGGGACCGACCCGAACCGCGGGCAACGGCGGCCGGTCCAGGGGCGCATCGACATGGTCGCTGCGGTTGTCGGCCCGGCCACGCATGGCGACGACGATGGTCACCGCGGTCATCGCGAAGGCAATCACGATCGCGGTCAGCACCAGGGCCTGGGGCAGTGGATCGGTGTAGTTGCCGAGATTCGCCTCGACGCCGCTGCGCAGCACCGGCGGCTTGCCGACCACGAGTCTGCCGGCGCTGAAGATCAGCAGATTGGTCGCATACGAGAGCAGGGTCAGCCCGAGAATGACGTCGAAACTGCGTGCGCGCAGCAACAGGTAGACACCGGCGGAGGTCAACACGCCGATGGCGCTGGCCAATGCGAGTTCCATCAGCGCCCGACCTCCTTGTCGCGCAGGCTCAGCGGCGCCTTGACCGTACCCATCATCGACAGGATCAGCATCGCGCCGCCGAACACCACCAGATAGACGCCGATATCGAAGCCCAGGGCACTGGCCAGCGGCACCGGCCCGATCAGCGGCAGCACCGGATCGACGTGCCCGCTGGTCAGGAATGGATAGCCGAGCAGCATCGAGGCGATGCCGGTCAGGGTTGCGACCAACAGACCCAGGCCGATGCAACGACCATAGTCGAAACCGAGCCGCGATTCGACGTACTTCGAACCCAGGATCACGTACTGAAGCAAGAGCGGGATCGCCAGCACCAGGCCGGCGATGAAGCCGCCACCGGGCTGATTGTGCCCTCGCAGGAACAGATAGGCCGACACCGCCAGCGCCGCCGGGAACAGGATCTGGCTCAGATTGGCCGGCATCGGCAGGCGGTCCGGCGTGCCCGGGATGATCTCCTCCGGACGCAGCCGAGAGCGTCGCAGCAGGGCGTGCACGACCAGGCCGGCGATGCCGAACACCGCGATTTCACCGAGGGTGTCGAAGCCGCGAAAGTCGACCAGGACGACGTTGACGACGTTGCTGCCGTAGGCCTCCGGCAACGATCGTGCCAGCAGCTCATCGGCGATGGTCTGGCTCGGCCGGGTGATCACCGCGTAGACCAGGGTGCCGATGCCGGTGCCGGCAGCAAGCGCGATCAGGCCATCGCGCCAGCGTCGCAGGCGCGAATGCCCGCATTCGGAGTGCTTGGGCAGGTAGTTCAGTGCCAACAGGATCAGCGCAATGGTGACCAACTCCACCAGGAGCTGGGTCAAGGCCAGGTCCGGCGCCGAGAGGAACACGAAGATCAGACTCACGGCCAGGCCAACCGCGCCGATCACGATGACTGCCAGCAACCGCTGGCGGTGCAGCACCACGGTGCCGATCGTCGCCGCGACCAGGACTGCCCAGGCGACCCAGCCCAGCAGCGGCATCGCCTGCGGCTGCGCCGGCGTCCGTTCGGCCATGTGGCCAATGAACGGCACCGTCGCCAGCACCATCGCCGCGAGCACGATCCACAGCAGATAGCGCTGCAGACTGCCGTTGGCAATCGCGTCGGTGAAGCGGCGCGCGAAGGCGAACAAGGCATCGACATTGACGTGGAACAGATGCCGGCCCAGGGAGCGGCGTACGATCGCATGCAGATCGAACAATCTGCGCAGTCCGAAGTACAGCAGCACGCCACCGATGACGCCGCCCAAGCTCATCATCAGCGGCCAGTTCAGGCCGTGCCAGACCGCCAGACTGTAGTACGGCAGCTCCTGGCCGAGCACGCCGCGGGCGGCGGCTTCCAGCAACGGCGCGATCGTCAGCGCCGGCACGATGCCGACCGCAAGGCACAGCACGACGAGGATCTCGACTGGAATCTTCATCCAGCGCGGCGGCTCGTGCACTTCGCGCTCGACCGCGCGCGGCCCCTTGCCGAAGAAGGTGTCGTGGACGAAGCGCAGACTGTAGGCGACACCAAACACGCCAGCCAGAAACGCGGCCACGGTCATCGCCAGGCGCATCGTCGCGTGACCCTCGATCTCCAGCGCCTGGGCGAAGAACATTTCCTTGCTCAAAAAGCCGTTGAGCAACGGAATGCCAGCCATCGCCAGGGTCGCGACGATCGCCAGGGCGCTGGTGAACGGCATCAATCTTCGCAGGTTGCCGAGTTTGCGCATGTCGCGCGTGCCGGTCTCGTGATCGATGATGCCGGCGGCCATGAACAGCGAGGCCTTGAAGGTGGCGTGGTTGAGGATATGAAACAGGCCGGCAACCACGGCGAGCGGCGTCGACAGACCGAACAGCAGGGTGATCAGGCCCAGGTGCGAGATCGTCGAATACGCGAGCAGGCCCTTCAGATCATGCTGGAAGATCGCGAACCAGGCACCGACCAGCAAGGTCGCGGCACCGACGCCGCTGACCACGTAGAAGAACAGATCGCTGCCCGCCAGGGCCGGGTGCAGGCGGGCGAGCAGGAACACGCCGGCCTTGACCATGGTCGCCGAATGCAGGTAG
>CAZFUH010000138.1:0-10491 GCA_964522235.1 uncultured Rhodanobacteraceae bacterium | reverse complement strand
ACCTTCGGGTCGTCAAGCTACCGTGTCATGCGCCACTCCTGCCATTCGCCGTTTTCCGGCTACCACTACCACTCGACACCATCCCAGCAACGGTCCTCCCGCCCTGAACCGGAGGCTCGTTGTTGACAGCGTCGCACCGCGATTGCCGCGCCGCTGCCCTCGATCAACCGGTTTGTGCCGTTCTCACCACGAACAAGCTCGAAACGATCATACAGCCGGCCGGTGGCCGTGCGTGCTTCGTAGCGCAGGCGATCGTGTTCGACTTGGACGATCTGGTAGAGCTGGGTCTCCTCGCCGATACGGCGCATGCTCACCTCGGCCTGTTCGCTGACACGGTAGTGCTTCGGACCGGCGACGGAGACGACGTAGATCGTGCCGGCGTCGGCATCGGCCGCGCTCACTCCCTCGGCGACGTTGCTGCCGCGGCCGTAGACATGATCGTGCCCCTGGAGCACGAGATCGACGCGGTAGCGTTCGAACAGCGGCTGCCAATGCTCACGCAGCGGTGGATTGTCGCGACCCAGAGATGCGGAGAACATCGGATGATGCTGCATCACCACGGTCCAGCGGTTCGGGTTTTCCTTCAGCAATGGCTCCAGCCACGCAGCCTGCGCAGCGCCGGAGTCGTGATCCAGGGCGGCGCTGGTATCCAGGACGATGAAGCGCACGCCCTGGTAGTCGAACCAGTACGTGGTATGGGGATGATCGCTCTCGCCATTGCCGGGTCCGGGCAACTGTGCCGGCCAGTGTGCCGACAGTTGGTAGCGACCATCCTCGTTCCGGACATGCTCATGGTTGCCGGCGGCAGGAACGGAAAGCGCCATCGCGTGCAGGAAACCACCGGCGTCGAACCACTCACCCCATTCGGTATCGTGATTGCCATCGCGCAGGTTGACCATGTCCCCGGCGTGCAGCAACAGGCGTGCCTTGGGCTGTCGGGTCCAGGCATCCCTGAGCACGCGCGAGTACAGACTCTTGACGGAATTCTGCGCATCGCCGAAATACAGGAAGCTGAAAGGCTCAGCCGACGACGACGCCGTGCGCAGATGAAACCACTCGCTCCAGGTGCTTCCGCCGCGCACGCGCCAGGCATAGAGGGTATCGGGCTGCAGATCTTCGAAGCGGACCTGGTGATGGTCGGAGGCACCGTTGTCCGTATCCAGTCGCCGGCTGACGCCGCGCACCTGTCGGGCATGGCCGGCGAGATCCGGTCCGTCCTGAGCGATCGCAATCTCGGCGATCGCCTCGGCGCTGTCGACCGACGTCCGCCAGGCAACGTGAAAACTCCGCGCGGGGTCCTGGCTCGGCAGTGCGATGATGCGATCGGGTGCCGGGCGTGCGGCATAGTGCCGCGAGTCGTCGGCGAGCAGCGTGTTTCCCGAATGCGCCGACAGACCTTGCGCCAAGACCAGGCCGAGGATGCAGCAATAAAGTCGAGACATGGCTCAGCATCCGAAAAGTGTTTCCGACAGGATGAGGGCTGCGGATGACGTCGGCGTTACCGTCGCCGGCTCGTTCGTCGCTCATGGCCATCGGCGTGCCGGTTCCACCAGGCAGCAAGGGGTTGCCGCGGATGCTGCTGTCGCCATACTCGGGCCAATACGCGGGCCGCCCAACCAGACCGGCCTTGCTCGCCGCGTAGGCCGCCATGCCCGGCAAACTAGGGTCGCAAAAACCACTCGCTTACCAACGCACGTACCCGTTCGATATCAACGGACACCTGCACCAGATGAGGCAGACCCTCGACCACCACCAGTTTCAGACGCTCCTGTCCGCCCTCGGAGTAGTGCGGAACGAGCGCATCGTGCAGATCATGAGCGATCCTTCCCATTAGCGCGTCTTCCGCGCCCTGGATGATCAACAACGCAGGCGGGCGCAGTCCACCGGCGATTTCCGCCGCACGCACGACAGCATCTGACCTGCGCGCAAGCGCGCGCGCAGCCGACGTCCACTCGTAACGCCGGCCGGTTGCGCGTTCGTAGGCAGCCACCGACGCACTGAGGCCGGTCGATGCGTTCAGTACCACCGCACTGTTCACCGGCACCTCGCGCTCCGCGAGCGCATACAACACTGCAGCGCCGCCAGCAGAAAATCCGAACATGGCGATGCCCTGGCCATCCTCCAGGCAGCCCTCACGCTTGAGCGCATCTACCACGCCCGGCAACTCGTGGCCCGCCGCCATCACCACCGGCTCGAACACGCCGGTCGCCAGATCCTCCGCCTGCCGCCTCACCAACGTGCCGGGATCGGTCGGCGCGCGCACGCCGAACATCGGCAGCCCCAGATAAACCTTGACCGCCGGCACGTCGTCCAACGGCAGCATCGCCATCAACGCGTCCTCGCTGTCGGGCGGACCGAAGCCGTGCCAGAGCACGACCGGCGGCACCGAAATCGTGGCCGGAACTCGGATCCGCGCCGGCACACCAGCCAGTTCGGTCGCGATCACTCGCGGCGCTCCAACCGTGGCGCAAGCGCTCACACCGCCCATCGACACTTGCGCCGCAACTTCGTCTGCAATACCAGCCACTGCATGCGCCGGATGAGCCATCCCGACTGGCAGCGCCAAAAGCAAGGCGGTAACAAGGGTTCGTGTTTTGCTCATGGCGTCTCCAGCGATTGACGCGTAGCGCATCGTCGTCCCCGCGCGGCCGGGCCGAACAGGCCCATTGGTCACGGTGGACGAGCGGAAAAGACGCGTGAACGGCGACGCCCTGCCGTTCAATGGCGGCGGCGCAGAGGTAACCGGCAGCGGGACCACGGTCCTACCGCTCTGGCCCCCGAGATCAGCTTGTGGTGTTGGCATGAACAAGGCTGCCGCTCTCGGCAGCGAGATTGGAGACATCCGAAAATGAAAGCGACACCAATGGATGGCACAGCCTTGGCGCGCCACAAGCACCTCGGAATCGTCCGGGCCTACTCGCTGTTGGCGGTGCTGTCGATAGCCGCGTCGAATGCCGGCGGACTTTCGGTCATCACCGCCGCCATGGCCTTCGATACCGACTCGGTCAACGGGGCCGGTGGGCCAGGGAGCCGATCAACCACCACCGGCACCGGCCCACTGGTGCCGCTCGATGTGCTGCGACCGGTACTGAGTGGCACCAACGACACGCCCAACGTCGAGGTGCGCTTTGGCCACTCCGTTGCGGTCGATGGTGACTGGATGGTGGTCGGGGTTCCGTTCCGGCGCGGCAACAATGGTCAGACCTATGGCGCCGCGTTCTTTTACGAAAAGGTCAGCCCCAGTCGCTGGGAACAACGCCAGCGCATTCTGTTCGGAAATGGAGGCCATCCCCGCTGCGGCAGTTCGGTGGCCCTGCGCGGACGCCATGCAGTCGTCGGCTGCCCTGCCCACACCTCCGATGGCGTAATGTGGCGGGGCCGGACGGTCTTCTTCGAGCGCGACTCAGCCACCAGCCAGTACGGAAACGCCCAGTCGGTGCTCGGGGATGGCGAGTATTTTCTCTGCGGCA
Organism: uncultured Rhodanobacteraceae bacterium; assembly: GCA_964522235.1. Taxonomy (GTDB): domain Bacteria; phylum Pseudomonadota; class Gammaproteobacteria; order Xanthomonadales; family UBA2363; genus Pseudofulvimonas. The sequence goes on along the minus strand of CAZFUH010000138.1, from coordinate 7,021 downwards.
GTTCAGTGGCCATCCACGGAACTGGCGAAGTCGGCACTACCTGGGCTGTCAGCGGCTGCCCCGACAACACTCAGACACCGGACGCCCCACCCGGAACCGTGGATGTGTTCCAGCGGGTTGCGGTTGGCGGCGCCGAGACCTGGCAACGGATCCAGACGCTCACGACCAGCAATCCACCGGTGGCCGGGGCCTCCGGCTACCGTTTTGGCAACAGCGTGGCGATCTACCGGGCGCCCTCGGGCCTGGTGCGCATTGCGGTCGGCGAATCAGGCTACCAGGGCCAAAGCGGCATGGCCCACGTCTTCCGACGCGAAGCAGCCGGTGGCTTCTTCGGGCTGGAAGCATCGCGGACCCGTCCGGGCGGGGCTCAGCCGAGCGATTTCTGCGGCATCAGTAGCGCCCTAGGCCCGACAGATTGGTTTGTCGGCTGCTCGCAGACCAGCGACGGCGGGCGCGTGATCGCATTCCATTTCAATGGAACGCACTGGAACAACGGCATCGAGATTCCAGCTCCCGTGGGCCTGGCCGATGAAGGCAGCCTGTTCGGCAGGTCGGTGGCGACCAGCCTTTCCGGCACAACAGGCGATTTGTGGGTGGGCCAGCCACGGGCAGATGTGTTCGGCCCGGATACCCAGGGTGGTCGTGTCCACCGGTTTCAGCGCGTAGGCGGCCCGCCGACGCCGCAGCCGTTGACCTACGTGCCGGTTGCACACTGGGATGCGGCAACGCTGGGCATCGCGAACGAGGGTGCCGAACTGGGTGGTTCTGTTGCCGTCGACAACTCGACCGGCGCCGCCGCCGTTGGCGCACCCAGGGCGCAGATCCCGGAGTCCTGGGGTGAAGTGATCGTGTTCGGCGCGAACCGAATCTTCGCCAACGGTCTTGGCTGTGCCAGCGGTCTTCCCGGATGCTGAGCCGCAATGCATTGGCGGTGGTCCCTGGGCCGGAGTCCAGCTTCACTCCAAGGACGTGGAACTGCACGCTGACCCCTGATTGCAATCATGTCTCCGGATCCTTCGCGACCCGATCGCCCTGCCGCCGCCCCCCGCTCGCCGCTCCGCACCCGCGAGTTCGGTTCGGCAGCGTTGCGTGCCTGCGTCACCGTGGCCGTGGTGCTGCTGTTCGAGGTCACGCCGTGGGTGATGCTCGCCGCGACGGTGCTGTCGATGCTGTTGTTCGAGGGCCTGCCGAAGCTCGCGCTCCGCGCACTCGGCTGATCGACAGTAGATACGTATAAATACATTTTTCAGGAACCATTTGTTCGGCCGTACCGTCCAACCTCGTCGAGACCGTCCGCCGCCCCTCATCCGGCGCCGCGCGCCACCTTCTCCCCGTACGCGGGGCGAAGGCAACAGCGCATCTCCTTCTCCCTGTATCAACAGGGGGAAAGGTGCCCCCGATGGCACCGATTGCCACGGTGACGATCGGCTACAATCGTGCTATCGGCTTTGCGCTCCGATACCACGTTCATCCGGCAAGGAAGTTGGCACATGAACACAATGAATGGCTTGGCTGAAGGTGACAGCGGGTCTTCCGAGAATGTTCGGAGCGGCAGGCACCCGCTCGACGACGAATTGGCCGAGACCGGGTTGCTGGCGTGGTTCGTGCCTGCGTTTCATCTGCTGGTTGCGCATTTCGCCAGGATCGCACCGTTCGCGGCGGCGCTGGGCCTGTATGTATGGCTTTATCCGAAGTTGATGCTGGGCGGTCCGCTGCAGGAGAGTGGCTTCCGCTCGTTCATCGACTCCGCGCACCTGTACGTGGTACCGATGGCGCTCACGATCGCCGCCTACATCCATTTCGTGCGCGCGGAGGGCAGTGCATACGGCGTTGGCGCGATCCCGGAACTGGTGTCGATCGTGCAGCGAGTCGCCGTCCTGCTCGCGTTCTGGGTCGTACTCGGCTGGCTGCTGAGCCAATTGCTCGAAGCGCTGATCAGCACCGGCCCGGTCTTGCGCCTGATTTTTCGGATGTATCTGGCCATGGGATTCTGGGCGTTCACGGTGCCTCTCTGGCTGGTGTCGCCCTTGCTGGTCATGTATTGGACGATACAGACCCTGACCCACATTCGCGCAATACGCGGCGACGAGCCGGTGCTGGAAATCCTCATCGACAGTTTTCAGCGGGTCTGGAGCCAGTCGGGACGCCTGCTGTTGCCGGTCTGGCTGATCGCCGGGGTGTTGATCCTGGTCGGCCATCTGTTTGGCCAGGTGCTGATCGAAGGCTTGACATGGATGATGATTCGACTGGGCTGGGCCAGCGTGGCTGCGCTCGCGATGGCAGGATTTGCGTTCGCTGTGCCTTTCTGGTTCGTGATCGAACGCGTCTATTGTCCGCACCTGGGTGTCGAGCACGACATCGAGACGGATGCGACGTCGGGACAGTCCGGGCCCGCGTTGGTACCGGAGGATTGGCCGGCCGAGATTGCAGCGATCGAGCGTTCCGACGGGCCGGCCGCGGCGGCGCGACGCCTTGTCGACGGGCTGCGCGAGCGCCAGCTGGACGGTTCCGGCTATGCGGCGGCGCTGACCGGGCTGAGCAATCGTGCCGCCTTGGCCGAGGAGCTGGCGAAACTGGCAGTGGCCCGGCTCAGCAATGGCCGCAGCGGCGAACTGGCCTGGATCGTTGGCCAGGGCATCCGAGCGGATCCGCAGTTTCTGATGAACCGACCCGGCGTTGTACTTTCGATCAGCCGACGGCTGGCCATGCAGCAGCAGCCCGGCCTGGCCTGTCTGCTGCTGCAGCGTTTCCTTGCCCGGCATCCAGGACATGAAGATCATCTTGGCGCCGGCCTGCAGCTCGCCCGTGTTCTGGCGACGCAGCGCGACGATGTCGATGCTGCACGCAAGGTGCTGGCTCAGCTGCAACTGCGCTACCCCGATCAGGCCGAGATCGCACAACTGCTGCGGCAGTTCGCCTGACTGGCAGCACGACAATCCGGCTGACTGCACTGGATGCCGACACTCGTGCGCGATGACAGTGCATGGTCGTGGCTGCGATCGCGAAAATGGTTGCGATTGCGCCAGTCGCCGCTCCGTTCAACGACTTCGGCACAATGACCGAACGATCGAGTACTGCACCGGCTCAGAAGTCCCGCTACAGCCTCCATCACTGGAACTGCCCCGGCATGAATGGCGGGGCGAAGGATGGCGCTACCGGTGCTCAAGTATGCGTTATGTATTGCCCCGGGCACGGTTTGCCCGGGGCTATCTGGATCGGCCGGATCGCCGGGAGCGCGATCCGACCGGTCATGTCGACATCTCATGCAGAATCAGAAATTGTGCGCGGTGGCCTTGTTGAAGGCGTTGACGATCCAGTTCGTGAGATCCGAAGTGCTGATCGGCGTGATCGTCGTATTGGCCATCACCATATAGCCATTCGGCAATCGAATGACCGAGGTATGGGCACCTTGTTCGGTGGCGCCGCCATGCCAGGGCATACCACTGACACCGAAGCGATTGCGGATCGTCGTGTCGGTCTTGATTGAAGACCAGCCGATCTGCCCCTGAAAAGTCGGGTCAAGCTCGTCGTTGTACATGGCGTCGAGCGTTTCCGGCCGAATGATGTTCTTTGTCGCCTGCAAGGTAGCCCAGAGCTTCGCCCATTCCATCGGGCTGATGTACCAGCCGCCTTGCGCATGACAGCCGCCATTGGTCGCGCGTTCGGACCAGAACTGACCGTGTTCCTGATTGATGCCGGCATTGGGAAGCAGCAGCGGGTAGGCCCAGACGAACGGGCGGTTGTGCGGGATGTAGTCGATTTCCGGTGCACAGGACGGATAGATCGGGCTGGGCAGAGTCTTCTCAAAGACTTCTTTGCGCATGAACCTCTCAAAGGCATCACCATAGAGTCGGCCGTAGCACAGCCTGTCATGCGGACCGCTGCAGTTGAAGGCGGTCGGTCCGACGAGCCATTCCATCAATTCTGGATGATCAAGGTGATCATCATTCTGCATGTCCAGCTCGACGCCATCGAAAAGCACGCGAGGAAGCAAATAGGTCAGGACGGTAATGTTGAAGTTCTGATATTTGCGTTCGCCAAAAATGTCGGTGATACCGACGCCGCGCTCGATTCGACTGAACTCGCTGTCGCCAGCCTGTTTGGGTTCCCACGCGGCTGAGTGGGTGAGCAAGGTCCGGAACGTAACAGAATTCTTCATGGTCCACAGCGGGTAGTTCCATGGATCGACTTCCAGGATATCGTCGACAGGTTGCGTCCACTGCCTTGGAAGATAATTCCAGATCGGCGTGCGCAGCCATTGGTCAATCGACTTTCCGCCATAGCGGCGCTTCTGCGAGTTCAGCTCGAACGCGCGCAACAGGCCGATGGTCGAAACGACCTTGATCGAACTGCCGACGTCGAAGGGATCGTTGACCTTGAACTCCCTGCCGGGAAACCAGGGCTGAGGCTGTTCGCGTTCAGCGAAACCGGCATTGAAGTGGTCCACCAGCATCCCGTCCTTGATGATGATGTAGCCGAACGCACCTTGTGCGGACCAGATGTGATACCCCGGCCACCACTGGAACTGGACATTCGAGTACATTTCGTCACGAAAAATGTTGGTGTCTAGAAAGGTTCCGTTATCGAAGCCGTCGATCAACGGCGGAGCGGCCTGTGCGCCGACGGCGGCCGCCATCGACAAGGAGATGGAGAGGAGCACGTTCTTGATGTTCATTGCATTGGATCCTGGGTCGAGTGGGTAGTCAGAGAAGGGAATGAAGACCGTTCACGAGCCTGTTCGCTAAGCGCTCGGAGATCCCCCAGACGTACGGGGCCGTCGTGCCGCAGGGATCATCGGTCTGTTTTCCTCCATTCAGTTCGATAGTCATCGCCGTGGAACGGTCGCTGGCGCCGTTTGCCGGTTGCCAACGGGCGGCATGTTCGGTTTTCCGGTAACCGGCGTTTTCTCGGAAAGCCACCAGCCAAGGAGCCGGAAATGATCGACCGTAGTCGTTGCAGCGCACTCGCCTGGGCCGTTGCCTGGGCAACCACGACCCTGGCAACGCCACTTGCGGCCAGCCAACTACCGGAAGGGATCCAGCCGGCCGAATGGGCTGCGATCCGGAAACAGATCGAGGCCGAGGTCGATCGCGACCTGATTGCTGGCGTGGACTCTTTTGCGCGCGGCAGCTTCGGCAGCGAGCATGGCCTGGTTCGCACCGCCATCGTCAGCGGTGACTACAGTGGCCTCTCGGCGCAGGACAACAGTGATGGGCCGCGCTTCGGCCACAGTGTCGCGATCGACGGCGACTGGCTTGCCGTTGGCGCGCCGGGAACGATCTGGAATCATGTGACGCACGGCACCGCCGGCCATGGCGCCGTGTTCATGTTCCGGCGCGAAACGGGAGGCTGGACGCTGCGCCAGCGCATGCTGTCCACGAACACCCCCGCCGGTGGCCGCTGCGGACATGCAGTGGCCCTGCACTTGCCCAACCTCGCAGTCGGCTGCCCAGAAGTCGACAACACGTCTGGCACCCAGATCAACGGCTGGATGCGCGTCTGGCGGCTGAACCCGGGTGCCAGCACGTTCACGCTCGTCAGCAGCCATCCCGGCGGCAACGATGGTCGTTGCGGCAGCGCATTGGCAATCAGCGCAGACTACATCGCCATGGGTTGCCCGACCGTCGCCACCAACAACGACGGTGGTCGCGTGAATATCTACCGGCGCAACTCGGACACCGGAACGTTCGCCCTTGAGGCCCAGATCAGCGCGCCGAACGCCCTTGCCAATGCCCGCTTCGGCGACAGCGTGGCACTGAGCCAGTCCATCGTCCCGCCGGTGCGCCTTGCCGTCGGCGCGCCGCTGCGCAGCCCGTCGCCGTTCATCGCCTCCGGCGGCGTGCATGTCTTCGAACGCAGCAGCCCGGGTGGCACGTCCACCTGGACACAAAGCGACTTCGTCACGGCGTCGAACCAAGTCTCGTTGGCGTATTTCGGCCAAGCTGTTGCGCTCAACAGAAACCAACTGGTAATCGGCGCTCCGAGCGATTTCTGCGGCACTTCGGGCCCCAATCGCTGCGGTCGTGCCTATCGATATGCGCGCTCGGGCGGCACCTGGCAGTTCCAGGAAACCGGCTACCCGCTCAATGCGCCCGGTGGCTCTCCCAACGGACCCGAACCCGACATGCGCTTTGGCGACGTCGTTGCGCTTGGATTCGACAACCTGATCGCGGTCACAGCACCGCGAACCAATGGCAGCAACAGCCAGTTTGGCACCCCGGAGAGCGACATCGGTCTGGTTGAACTGCGCCGCACAGGAGCAGGCGAGCCCAGCGTGTTTACGTACCGAGGTGTGGTCCGACCGCCGCCGATCTCCGCCATTGTGCTGGCCGAAGGACAGTTCGGTACCAGTGTCGATTTCGATATTCTCGGGCGGACGATGGCCGTGGGCTACCCTGGCGTCGGCAGTACCCTGCCACTGGGGTCGGGAGGGAGTCGACGTGGCCAGGTATGGATCTACCAGGACGACGCGATCTTCGCCAATGGCTTCGAGTCCCTGCCCGAGGCCGCGATGACGGATCAGCCATGAACAGCCCGCTGATTCGGATACTGGCCGCGGCGATGCTCGGACTGCTCGCAGGCTATCCAGCCAGCGCCGCCGACGACGCTGCGCTGCCTGACGACGGTGGCGCACCGTTCGCGGCCTACGTCGCCCGCATCGCAGCCATTCATGCCGGCGATTGGTCGGCCTGGAAGCAGGTCACGGCAGCCGAGGAGATCGCTGCCGAGATCGCGCAGGCGGGCAGCGACGAGGCCGCGGGTGCTGCATTCGTCGAGACAGCGGACTACCTGCGAATGATGACCCCCAGCCACGCCGAGTTCGTTGCAGGGCAAATCGATGGCGAGCGCGCGATACTGATCGTGCGTGCCACCCGGCCGACCACGCAGTTGCGGGGCGACGCGGCTCCGATCGTCATCAATCAGGTCGAGATGCGTCAAAGCGGCGGCCGCTGGTACCTGGAAACAGAGCGCCTGCACAGCATCGCACCCTGACGTTTCCGAGAAGGTGACCAGGACTCCT
>CAZFUH010000137.1:0-10504 GCA_964522235.1 uncultured Rhodanobacteraceae bacterium | reverse complement strand
GCCCGGAACGCGACCGGCGTCTTGTGCCGCCAGCAGTGCGGATAGCTGTGCGTGATGTTCTCGTGCGCGAGCAGCAGGCCGCGCTCGCGCAGCAGCTCGAGGATCGAATCGTTCGCCTTCCAGATGTGCTGGCCGGCAACGATCGGCGTCTCCGGCAGGTAGACGCCGTTGCCGCCGACCGGGTTGTAGGTCTCCAGACCGTAGCGCTGGCCGGCGGCGAAGTCCTCGACGCCATGGCCGGGCGCAGTGTGCACGGCGCCGGTGCCGTCCTCGGCCGAAACGTGATCGCCCAGGATCACCGGCACGGTGCGGTCGTAGAACGGGTGCTGCAACAGCACCTGGCTACCGTCTGCGGAGCTGGCCAATTGCTGACCGCTGGCATGCCCGAGCAGCGCCGGATCGGCAAGTCCGTAGCGTTTTCCGGCCGCCTCGACGAGATCTCGGGCCAGGACCAGCAAGACCCGCCGCCCGGCGCGCGGCGCCGCTTCGACCAGGACATAGTCGAGATCTGGCCCGAGTGCGACGGCCATGCTCGCCGGCAGCGTCCACGGCGTCGTCGTCCAGATCGGCACGGCGACGAAGTCACCGACAGCCACGGTCACGCCGAACTTCGCCGCCAACGCCTGCGGATCGAGTGCGTCGTAGGCGACGTCGATCGCCGGCGAAGACTTGTCGGCGTACTCGATCTCGGCCTCGGCCAACGCCGAACCGCAGTCGAAGCACCAGTGCACCGGCTTGAAACCGCGCACGACATGACCGCGCTCGACGATTTTCGCCAGCGCGCGCAGCATGCCGGCCTCGTAGCTGTAGTCCAGGGTCTGGTATGGCTGTTCCCAGGCGCCCAGTACCCCCAGGCGCTTGAAGTCCTCGCGCTGACGGCCAATCTGTTCGCGCGCGTAGTCGCGGCATTGCTGCCGGAACGCGCGCGCGTCGAGCTTCTGCCCGACCTTGCCGTGCTTCTTCTCGATCGCGACCTCGATCGGCAGCCCGTGACAGTCCCAGCCTGGCACATACGGTGCCCGGTAACCGGCGAGCAGACGCGACTTGACGACGAAGTCCTTGAGAATCTTGTTCACCGCGTGACCGATGTGGATATCGCCGTTCGCATACGGCGGACCGTCGTGCAGCAGGAACAGCGGCCGATCGGCAAGCGCCTGCTGGAGGCGGCCGTACAAGTCGTTGTCATACCACTGAGCCAGCCGTTTGGGTTCGCGCGCGGGCAGGTCGCCGCGCATCGCGAAATCCGTCTCCGGCAGGTTGATCGTGTGCTTGTAGTCCTGGCTCATCGGCTCATTCCGCTGGTTCCGGTCACACCGACGCAAGCGGCATGACCAGGTTCAATTCCAAAGGTGCAAATCAAATCGAAATCGCGGCCGTTGCCGGCAGCAGCAGCGCCCGCGCCTGGCGGGCATCCTCGTGCATGCGCTCGACCAGCGCCGGCAGCGTATCGAAACGCTGTTCGTCGCGCAGGCGGGCGACGAACTCGATCTCCAGCCGCTGGCCGTAGAGGTCGCCGTCGAAGTCGAACAGATGCGTCTCCAGCACGGTCCGGCCATCGTCGCCGATGGTCGGTCGGGTCCCCAGACTGGCGACTCCGGGCCAGGCACTCAGACCGGCGCCATGCACGCGTACGGCGAGAACACCGTGCACCGCCGGCACCCAGCGAACCGGGATGTTCGCGGTCGGATAGCCAAGCTTTCGGCCCAGGCGCTGGCCGCGGACGACCCGCCCGGCCATTGTATACGGACGCCCCAAGGCGCGCGTTGCCGACTCGAAATCGCCAGCGGCCAGCGCTTCGCGGATACGGCTGGCACCGATGCGCTCGTCGCCGCGGTGATCACGCAGCTCAGTGGCGACTTCAAGCTCGAAACCGTGAACACGGCCATGCCGGCGCAGCAGATCGACGTCGCCGGCACGAGCGCGACCAAAGCGGAAGCCCGGTCCGACGCAGACGATGCGGGTGGCCAAACCGTTCACCAGGATCCGGGTGACGAAATCCTCGGCCGACATCGATGCCATTGCCGCATTGAAGCGCAACAGGCCGACGGCATCGGCGCCTGCCGCGCACAACAATTCGAACTTGCTGCGTGCCGGCGTCAGCCGGGCCGGCGGCGAAGACGGCGCGAAGTACGCACGCGGCAGCGGCTCGAAGCTGAGCGCGACCGTGCTCAAAGCCAGTTCCTGCGCGCGCGCGCAGGCGCCCGCCAGCAGATGCCGGTGGCCGCGATGGACGCCGTCGAAGGCACCGATCGCCACCACACAGCCAGCCGGAAACAAGGGCACGGCGCCGACCTCGCGGAACAGCCTAGCCGGCATCGGTCACACCCATACGTCGCCAGGTCGCCGAAACGCGGGCAAGACCTGGCGCGCGGATCGGGCGGCGGCGAAGGCATTGCTGTCGCCATGCCCAGCCGACACGGGTGAGCAAGCCGCGCCACTGCGAGCAGATCGGCGACCGCAACCGAGGGGGAACGAGAAAAGCGTGCTCGACATCCGCGCGAGTATAGACGAAGCCCCGCGGTCGCCAGCGGAAACCACGGAAACAGGCTGTGTGGCCCCGGCGCCACGGATTGGGTGTGGAAGAAAACTTCGCCCGAATCGGAGTCCCCAGATGCCTGCAGTCCGAGTTGCAATCATCGCCAGTTTGACAACCCTGCTGGCCGTGGACCTGACCACCGCGCCGGCATCTGCCCAGACCGTTCCCGGCTTCGTCGTCGAAACCTATGCCAGCGACGTGCCGGCACCGGTGTTTCTGTCCTTCGCACCCGACGGCACCCTGTATGCCGGTCACGACCCAAGCACGACCGGCTCGATCGACCCGCGGCTGATCACCCGCATCGGCATCGGTGGTATCCCGGTCCAGCCCTGGGGACTAAGCCCGACACCCGATCCGGACCCGGTCGTGTTCGACGCCGACGGCATCGTTTCCGGGGTTCCGGGCAGCGTGCTCACCGGCGGCGTCAAGATCTTCCCGCACACCGGCTCGATCAGCGCCATCCGCCCCGATCAGAGCGTGGTTGAACTTTGGCTGTCGACGCAGTGGACCAATCCCTCCGAAATGAAGTTCGACCGTCTGGGCCGGCTGATCTTCGCCGATCTTGGATCACGTTCGCTGTGGTTTAGCGAGGCTGGCGAGGCTCCGAGCCTGCTGCTGCAGTTCCCAGTCGGGATTTCACCGTCGCATCTGACGATCGCAACGGACAACCGTATCTTTGTCGGCGACCTGTCCGGAGGTATTCACATCGTCGATGAGGACGGTACGCTGCTGCAGTCGCCGTTCACCACCCTGCCCGCACGCGTCGCCATCGAATTTGCCCCCGGCGCCGGATTTGGCACCGATCTGTACGCCCTGACCGTTCCCGGCGGCGCGCTCTACACCGTCGCCAACGACGGCAGCTCGACCGCGATCGGCAGCGGCTTTGCCGGTTCCGCATTTGACCTGGCCTTCGGTCCGGATAGCCGGCTCTACGTCTCGCACCTCAGCGGCGGTCGCGTCTCGGTGCTCCACCCCGAGGACGACCGCATCTTCGAGGATGGCTTCGAACCCTGAACCAGAACAGTTGAACCCGGATCGTCCGTAGTTGCAGCTGATCACCGTTGCGCATTTGCGGCCGGTGGCTCGCGCAGATGCCGCCAGCGCACGCCGCAGCCAAGCACGATCCCGGCGTATGCGGCAGCGCCGGCCGGTACCAGCCAGGCCAGATGGACTGCGCGCCGCAGCGCGCCAAGCTCGGTCCAAGGTCCGATCGCCTGCACAGACAGCGCCAGCACCACCGCCATTGCGGCACACGCGAGCAGGAGCACCACGACGAAACGCGAGGTACCTGCGGCCGGCGTATAGATGCCGCGGCGATGCAACCACCAGCCGAGCAGGCTGAAATGCAACAGGCCGCAGACACCGGTCGACAGGGCAATGGCCGCATGTGCACCGATCACGCCCTGGGCACGCAGCGGCAGCACCAGGGCACTGACCAGGGCGACATTGACCACAACCACGATCACCGCCGCGCGCATCGGCGTCGACGTGTCCTGGCGGGCGAAGAACGCCGGCGCCAGCACCTTGCTGAGCATGAAGCCCGGCAGGCCCAGCGACAGCGCCATCAGGGCCCACGCAGTCATCCTGGTGTCGTGTACAGTAAAGGCGCCGTGCTGGTACAGCGTCGCGCTGATCGGCTCGGCGAGCACGATCAGACCGACGGCAGCCGGCAGCGCCAACAACAGCGCAACGCGCAAACCCCAGTCGATCGCCGCGCGATACCCCTGGCTGTCGTCGGCGGCAAAACGGCGCGACAGGGTCGGCAACAGCACCGTCCCAAGGGCGACGCCAATCATGCCGAGCGGAAACTCCAGCAGGCGGTCGGCCATGTACAACCAGGTCTGACTGCCGGCGACCAGCAGGGACGCGAACGCCGTACCGACCAGCAGGTTGATCTGTGCCACCGAGGCGCTGAACACGGCCGGCCCCATCAATCGGATCACCCGTCGCACCTGCGGGTCGTGGAAACCCAGCCGTGGCCTGGGCAACAGACCCAGACGCATCAGCGCCGGCACTTGCACCAACAGTTGGATCGCCCCGGCGGCGAACACGCCCCAGGCCAGGGCCTGCACAGGCACTTCCAGCAACGGCGCCAGCCAGATCGCAGCGGCGATGATCGCCAGATTGTGCAGGATCGGCGTCAACGCCGGCAGCGCGAATCGGTTGAAACTGTTCAGTACGCTGCCGGCGAACGCCGTCATCGAGATGAAGAACAGGTACGGAAAGGTGATCCGCAACATGTCGCTGGCGGCATCGAAGCGCTCGCCATCGGCCAGATAGCCGGGCGCGACCAGGGCGACCACAGCCGGCGCCGCGAGGATGCCGATGCCGGTCACCACCAGGACCACGGCGCACAGGGTGCCGGCGACCCGGTCCAGCAGCTCCTTCAATGCCTGGCGGTCGCCGCGCTCGCGAGCGGCACTGAACACCGGGACGAAGGCCTGGGCAAAGGCTCCCTCGGCGAAAATCCGACGCAACAGGTTCGGGATCCTGTAGGCGACGACGAAGGCATCGGTCAGGCCGCTGGCGCCGAACACCGTCGCCTGAACCATGTCGCGGGCATAACCGCTGAGCCGCGACAGAAAGGTCATCGCCGAGAACACGGCGGTTGAGCGAAGCAACTTCATCGCCTGCTGCCGGCAACTGCGAGCACAGAGCTGCGGCCCGGAGAACGCTCGACGCACCGGGCCATTTCGCCGAAATCGCCGGCGGCACCCTTTGCCATTGTGCCGGTCGCATTGCCGCCGATCGCGGACCATCGCCGCGACCCTTGCGTTCTGCGCACCGCTCCCGGCCGAGCCTGGTTGACCGATGATCGATGCATCTGCATAATGTGCGGTCTTGTCAACCCCAACCGTTTCGGAGACCCCCCTTGGCCAACATCAAATCCGCCAAGAAACGTGCCAAACAGGCCGTCAAGCGCCGTGAGCGCAACATGGGCGCCAAGTCCATGGTTCGCACCGCCCTGAAGAAGGTGGTGAAGGCGATCGAGGCCAAGGACGCAACTGCCGCGCAGGAAGCCTTCAAGACCGCCGAGCCGCTGCTTGATCGCTACAGCAGCCGTGGTCTGATTCACCGCAACAAGGCTGCCCGGCACAAGAGCCGCTTGCAGGCCAAGATCAAGGCGCTGGCCGCCTGACCGGCGAGCCATCGCGCAACGCAATCCCGAAGGGCCGGCTTTTGCCGGCCTTTTCGTTATCCGCAGCAGCCGCAGGCGGTCCCGGCATCGAAAGCCAGCCGCCAGCCTCGCCCGCACGCTGGTGGCCGAACGGTCGCCTGGCCATGCCAAGCCAGCAATGTCGTCGTCCGGTACGCCAGGGTCACGGACTCGCCGTGCGCGTGCGCCAGCCCGCGCCGACCGCTCAGGCCTGGGCATTGCCGGCCGGATCGGCATCGTCGGCTGGTGCCACGGCAGCGTCGCGCTCGGCCTGCGCCTCCAGCTCGGCCTCGCGCCGCCGGTCCAGGAATTCAAACACCTTCTGCGCCACGGTCCAGGTCCCCTGCTTGGCGATCGCCGAAACCAGGAACCACGGCGCGGTCCAGCCCAGTTCGGCAATGACCGCCTCGGCGCGCGCCTGTCGCTCGTCCTCCGGCAACAAATCGGCCTTGTTCAGCACCAGCCAGCGCGGGCGCTGCAACAGCTCCGGATCAAAACGCCCAAGTTCAGCCTCGATCGCACGCACCTGACTGACCGGATCGCTGTCGTCCATCGGCGCCAGATCGACCAGATGCAGCAGCAGCCGGTTGCGCTGGACATGGCGCAGGAACTGGATGCCCAGACCGGCACCCTCGGCGGCGCCCTCGATCAGACCGGGAATGTCGGCGATCACAAAGCTCTTGTGCGGCTCGATGCTGACCACGCCGAGCTTCGGCGACAGGGTCGTGAACGGATAGTCGGCGACCTTGGGAGTCGCTGCCGAAACCGCACGAATGAAGGTGCTCTTGCCTGCGTTCGGGAAACCGAGCAGACCGACGTCGGCGAGCAGCTTCAACTCCAGGTGCAGGGTCCGCTGCTCACCTTCATAACCGGTCGTCGCTCGTCGTGGCGCTCGATTGGTCGAACTCTTGAAATTGATGTTGCCACGTCCGCCGTCGCCACCGCGCGCGACCAGCAGGCTTTGCCCGTGTTCGGTCAGATCACCGATGGTTTCGTCGGTGTCGACATTGATGACCACGGTACCGACCGGCACCCGGATGCGCACGTGTTCGCCATTGCGTCCGGTCATCTGCCGGCCCATGCCGTTCTCGCCGCGCTGGGCGCGGAAACGGCGCTGATGCCGGAAGTCGATCAGGGTATTGAGGTTCTCGTCCGCCTCCAGATAGACGCTGCCGCCGGCACCGCCATCGCCCCCATCCGGGCCGCCAAACGGGATGAACTTTTCGCGCCGAAAGCTGACGCAGCCGTTGCCGCCATTGCCGGCTGCAACTTGGATCTCGGCTTCGTCGACGAATTTCATGGTATCCAGGGGGCCAAGGGCTTGGAACGGAAGGCGGCGGCGCAAGTTCGACAGGGTACGGCAAAGGCCGGGCGCTGCGCAGCGATGCTAAGCGACGTGCCTGGGGACGGCACGGCGGACGCAATGCGCCGCAGTGATCCCGGCACCAACGAAAAGCCCCGCGCGAGGCGGGGCTCTTCGAGCAGACGCCGCGGCCGGATCAGGCGGCGACGACGTTGACCGTACGGCGCTTCTTCGGACCTTTGATCGTGAACTCGACCGTGCCGTTGGCAAGCGCGAACAGGGTGTGGTCGCGGCCGAGGCCGACGTTCACGCCCGGGTGGAACTGGGTGCCGCGCTGGCGCACGATGATGTTGCCGGCCTCGATCGCCTGGCCGCCGTAGATCTTGACGCCCAGCATCTTGGGATTGGAATCGCGACCGTTGCGCGAGGAACCTACGCCCTTTTTATGTGCCATGGCGGCTCTCCTTACTTGCTGTCGCCGGCAATGCCGGTGATCTGGATTTCGGTGTAGTACTGCCGGTGGCCCATCTGCTTGCGATGATGCTTGCGGCGGCGATACTTGACGATGCGGATCTTGTCGGCGCGGCCATGGCCGACGATTTTCGCCGCGACCGTTGCGCCACTGACCAGCGGACTGCCGATGGTGACGCCGTCACCGGAGCCGACCATCAGCACCTCGTCGAACTGGACGGAGCTGTCGATATCGGCGTCCAGTTTCGCGACGCGCAGGGTCTCGCCCTCAGCGACGCGGTACTGATGACCGCCGGTCTTGATGATTGCGTACATTGTGGGGGTGCCTTCTGTAGTTCTTCTGAAATCAGCCTGTTGCGGCGGGCAAGCCCGGCAACGGGTCGCGCATTCTAGCGGCTGTCCACCCGTTCATGCAAGAAGCCCAGGGCTGGCGTAGTGCCTCAGTTTGAAATGCGAAGCCCCGCTTGTGGCGGGGCTTCCGAATCCGGGCGGGATTCGAACCCGCGACCTGCCCTTCGTTAGAGGAAAGCTCTATCCAACTGAGCTACCGGGCCATAGAGAACTGCCCATGGCGGCGACCCGCCTATGCTCCGGTCCGGCGGCCGCCGCAAGCCGCTTCTTGTAGGATCCCCTCGGCTTCGGGGCCTGCTCAGCGATGTCGATCAGGGCTCCGCACCGGACTCGGAGCCTGGCGATTGCCGGCGCTATACTCCAATGCCATGAACGAACGCTCGGAAATCGCCCGGATTCGCGACTTTCTCGGTATCCAGCCCGATCTCGTGCTCGCCATCGTGTTCGGCTCGGTTGCCTCGGGAAAGGCGAAGGCGGACAGTGATCTCGACATCGCTGTCGGCGGCCGCCAGGCCCTGGACACCGAACGCAAGCGCGCGCTGATCGGCGAACTGGCCAAGCTCAGCGGACGCGGGATTGACCTGATCGACCTGAACACCGTTGGCGAACCGCTGCTTGGCCAGATCCTCGCTGGCGGCAGGCGGGTCCTCGGCAACAACGAGCAGTACGCGGCCCTGATCAGCCGCCACCTGTTCGATCAGGCCGACTTCCTGCCCTATCGACAGCGCCTGTTGGCGGAGCGACGTGCGGCATGGTTGCAACCGTGATCGAAGAAAAGCTGGAGTCGTTGCGCCGGTGTCTGGCACGCATCCGGCAACGGCGTCCGGACAGTGCACAAGCCCTCTTGAACGACGCCGATGCCCAGGACATCCTCAGCCTGAACCTGGTCCGCGCCGTCCAACTTTGCGTTGACATCGCCGCGCATCGACTCACGGCCACTGATCTGCCACCGCCCGACACCATGGGCCAGAGCTTCGACCTCCTCGCCAGCGCCGGATTGATTACGCCTGCCCTTGCCGGTCGCATGAAAGCGGCAGTCGGGTTCCGGAACATCGCCGTGCATAGTTACCGAAGCATCGACTGGCACATCGTCTTTGCGATCGCCAGCGATCACCTTGATGATTTCGAGGACTTTGCCAGGGCTCTGCTGCACTGATCACCGTTTCTGCGGCCGCCAACGGCAGTATTGAAGACCTCTCCCGCGCGGACAGGATCTGTCCTCGATCGACCGCTATCATTGCGGTTTCGCTCAGCGACCCCAGATCGGCCCCCATGGATTTCATCCGCATTCGCGGTGCGCGCACGCACAATCTCAAGAACATCGATCTCGACCTGCCGCGCGACCGGCTGATCGTGATCACCGGCCTGTCCGGCT
The DNA here is from genome assembly GCA_964522235.1 of uncultured Rhodanobacteraceae bacterium. Lineage (GTDB taxonomy): Bacteria > Pseudomonadota > Gammaproteobacteria > Xanthomonadales > UBA2363 > Pseudofulvimonas. The sequence continues at coordinate 1,311 of CAZFUH010000137.1, read as the reverse complement.
CGGGCAAGTCGTCGCTGGCGTTCGACACCATCTACGCCGAAGGCCAGCGTCGCTATGTCGAGTCGCTGTCGGCGTACGCGCGGCAGTTTCTGTCAATGATGGAAAAGCCCGATGTCGATCACATCGAAGGCCTGTCGCCGGCGATTTCGATCGAGCAGAAGTCGACCTCGCACAATCCGCGCTCCACGGTCGGCACCATCACCGAGATCTACGACTATCTGCGCCTGCTGTTCGCCCGGGTCGGCACGCCGCGCTGCCCCGATCACGCCATTCCGCTGGAAGCGCAAACGGTCAGTCAGATGGTCGACGCCGTGCTCGCGATGGATGCCGAGCGCCGTTACATGCTGCTGGCGCCGGTCGTACGCGAGCGCAAGGGCGAACACGTGCAGATCTTCGACAAGCTGCGCGGTCTGGGCTATGTCCGCGTCCGGGTCGACGGCGTCGTCCACGAGATCGACGAGGTGCCGGCGCTGAGCCTGCGCCAGAAGCACACGATCGAAGCCGTGGTCGACCGCTTTCGTCCGCGCGCCGACATCCGTCAACGCCTGGCGGAATCGTTCGAAACCGCGCTCAAGCTCGCCGACGGCGTTGTCACCGTGCAGGACGTGGATGATGACCAGGCCGCACCGGTGCTGTTCTCGGCCCGCTTCGCGTGCCCGGTCTGCGACTACTCGCTGACCGAACTGGAACCGCGCCTGTTCTCATTCAATTCGCCGGTCGGTGCCTGTCCCAGCTGCGACGGCCTCGGCGTGACCCAGTTCTTCGATCCCGAGCGCATCGTCGCGCACCCGAAACTGAGCCTGGCCGGCGGTGCCGTGCGCGGCTGGGATCGGCGCAACCCGTACTACTTCCAGTTGATCACCGCCCTGGCCAAGCACTATCGCTTCGACATCGACACACCGTGGCACAAGCTCGCCGAAAGCGCGCGCAAGGCGGTGCTGTACGGTTCCGGCAGCGAGGAGATCAGCTTCACCTACGTCGCCGGCAGCGGCGGCCGCAGCAAGCGCAAGCACGCGTTCGAAGGCATCGTCAACAACCTGCAACGGCGCTACCGCGAAACCGATTCGCCGGCCGTCCGCGAAGAACTGAGCAAGTACATCGCCGACCAGCCGTGTCCGGACTGCGGCGGCGATCGCCTGAACCGCTCGGCACGCAATGTCTTCGTCGCCGAACGCACCTTGCCGCAGCTGACCAAGCTGCCGGTCGACGAATGCAACCGCTATTTCCAGACGCTGACCCTGCCCGGCTGGCGCGGCGAGATCGCGGTGAAGATCGTCAAGGAAATCCGCGACCGCCTGCGCTTCCTGGTCG
>CAZFUH010000136.1:0-10520 GCA_964522235.1 uncultured Rhodanobacteraceae bacterium | reverse complement strand
ACCTATGGCGCCGGCGCCTCGATCCTGATCGAGGATCTGAACGACAAGACCCAGAAGGTTCCGGCCGGCACCACCGACATGTTCATTTCGGCAATGAGCCAGATGACACGTCGCAGCCGGGCGATCCGGACCATGACCTTCGGTACCGACACCAGCAACCTGGCGACGTACATGTTGCAGGCCAACTCGCTGGCCTCATTCCAGCCGGAACTGATCCCGACCTATGCGGTGCGCGGATCGATCACCCAGTTTGACGACAACCTGGCGCGCAAGACCGTCGATGGCGGTGCCACGCTCGGGATCGCCAGCAAGAATTTCGTCGGCTTCGGCGCCTCCAAGAGTTCATCGGTCAATCTGATCGCCATGGATCTGGCGGTGGTGCGAACCAGCGATTTCTCCCTGGTGCCCGGAGTGAACGCCCGCAACAGCGCCGCGATTCTGCAGGAAGGCAGCGGCGTCGATGCCGAGGCCGCGGTCTCCAAGCTCGGCATCAATTTCATGACCAGCCTGTCGCGCTCGGACGGCAAGACCGTCGCGGTACGCAACCTGGTCGAGCTGTCGGCAATCGAGTTGATGGGCAAGCTGAACAAGCTGCCGTACTGGCGCTGCTTCGGGGTCGGCTCCGACAATCCCGAGGTCGCAGCGGAGATCGAGGACTGGCATCTGGCCATGTCCGGCGCCGAGAAGCTCGCCTTCTACATCCGCCACCTGACCGCCCTGGGCCTGCTGCCGGCCGACGAACCGACCGACGCGGACCTGTTCCGTAGCGCGTTCCAGGCCTACGTCGAGACACTTGGCCTGGAATACACCGGCCAGTTCTCTCTGCCGGTGCTGCGCGCACACCTGGATGCCGATCAGGACGGCATGTCCGAGCGGGTCCAGGCACGCATGTACGCCAATGCCAACCCGACTCCGGTTTTGGACATCGAGCTGGCCCACGGCAATGGTCCGGGCAATGTCGTCTTCCACCTGCGCAGCTCCCAGGATGCTGAGCTGTTCTGTTTTCTGCGCGACGAGTCCGGCACCGTGCTGCGCGTATTCCCGAACCGCTGGCAGCGCTCGGCCGTGATCGGCCGAGGCCAGGACATCCATTTGCCGCCGGCGAACAGTTTCCAGATCCAGTCCAACCCGGAACACGCTCAAAGCCTGCGCTGCTACGTGGGCGCCCAAGCCCTGGCCGGGCGCCTGCCCTCGGTCTTGCAGGGGCCTGACCTGAGCCCGATTGCCGGCCTTGGCGATCTGGCTGCGCTGGATGCCAGAATGGCCGAAGCCGGCGTACCGATGCGCCGGGTCGGTATCGATTTCCTCGGCCATGGGCCGGACCTGACGGCGCAACGAGTGGAGTACTGATGCCATGACACACGCAATGCACCCATACCCCCGGCCGTTGTCGGTCCTGGGCCTGGCCCTGACCGGGGTGCTGATCCTGCTCGCTTCCGATCCGGTTCGTGCCGGTGTCGAACCGCCGCTGGAGACGCCCGAACCGGTGATCCTGAGCAAGCGTGCGCCGGTGGTCGATCGAGGCGTCGCCGAGGTCGATCGCTGGGTCGATGCGCGCACGGTCAAGAACGATCGCACCCTGCGCTGCTGGCAGGAAGGCCAATTGATCGTCGAGCGACGCGTACGCGACGGTGGTGACGAGACCCCGCGTTCGGTTGAGTTGGCCGATCCCCAGGATCGTCCGATGCGCCTGTACGACCTTCGCAATGCCATCTGCATGATCGAGTAGAACGTCATGAACGAACGCCTGCAATCGCTGCTGCCCTGGTACGTCAATGGCCGCCTGGACGACGCCGATCGGCGCGAAGTGGATGCCTGGTTGCAGGGCTCCGAAGAAGCCAGAAATCTGCTCGCGTTCTGGCAGGCCGCGGCCGATGACCAGTGTCGAAGTGCGGCAATCGCCGCCGAGGACGTCGGTCTGGATCGCGTCCTGGGCCGGATCAATGCGCCGAGCGCGTCGTCGGCTTCGGTCGCGAAACGGCCGCGTTTGCTGACCCGCATCGCCGGCTGGCTCGACGGCGCATGGTTGAAGCCGGCGTTTGCCACCGCCCTGGTGGTGATTGCGGTCCAGACCACGCTGCTGTCGCGTTCCGAGGCGCCGATGGTGTATCGCGGCGCGGCGCCGCTCGAGAGCCAGCGTGCGCATCCGGGGATTTCCGCTGACGCCGCCCTGGTTCGGGTCGTGTTCGATCCGGCCAGTACCGAAGGGCAGCTCCGGATCGTCCTGGCCGGCAGCGGCGCCTGGCTGGTCGGCGGCCCCGGCCGATCCGGTGAGTACTACCTCGCCGTAGCATCGGATCGCGCCGATCGGTTGTTGCAGCAACTGGCCGCCAGTGGGATCGTGGTCACTGCCAATCCGGTCGAGCACCTTCCCGAAGCGCCCACCGGGCTGGACAATTGACCGCTGCTGGCCTAGCGTTTCCGCCATCCAGGTGGTGCCGGCGGCATCTCGGCGGCAGAATCGGTCTTGTGCGTGTCTGGTTTCGACACACGTTTGCGTACTAGTAGGCAGGAGCGAATGGCGTCGCAATGGTCGGTGCCTGACGCGAACATGGCTGGTCGGGTCGCCAGGGGGGTGGCCCGGCTGTAGCCGTCCGCGCAATCCTCGCAGCGACGCGAGTACGGGTGGTTCCGATGTCCAGTGCGTTTCAACTGTCGGTTTCCGGGTCGAGTCCCCGAACCGCGTCTGCACCCAACCGGCCGGAGCCGTGCCTGGCGCCGGAACTGGACGAGACGCAGCTGCTGCAATTGCTGCAGCGCGTCTGCGAGCGTGATCAAGCAGCTTTCACCACTCTGCATCGGGCGATGGCGCGCCGCGTGTTCGCGTTCGCGATGCGCATCGTCCGGGACGAAGGGCACGCCGAAGAGGTCGTGGTCGATACCATGCTCGAAGTCTGGCAGCATCCGCAGCGCTTTCGCGGCGGCAGCCGATTGTCGACCTGGATTCTCGGCATTGCCCGGCACAAGGCGCTGACCGTGCTGCGGCGGCTGCGGCCAGCCGATGTCGGCGATGACGGTGATCTTGAGCGGATGGCATCGGACGAAGCCGGCGGATTCGATGTCGTTGCCTCCCTGCAGCGCCGCGATGGCGTCCGCAAATGCATGTGCGAGCTGACCTCCGCGCACCGGGAGTGCATGCACCTGGTGTTCTATGAAGGCTTGTCCCTGGCCGAAGTCGCCGGCATCCAGGCGTGCCCGGAGAACACGGTCAAGACCCGCCTGTTCCACGCCCGCAAGAAGATCGAGCGCTGCCTGCGTCGGCTGCTCGATCCCGGGCATGGATCGGCGGCGGCGGAACCGGCACTTTAGTTAGAACCTTTTTCCCGCAGGCTGCGACCTACCGGCACCGATCCTTACGGATCTTTGAATCCCTGCCTGGAGAACTGGCCATGAAATCCCCCAGCTTCATCACTGCCCTGGTCGCTGCCGCGCTGGTTTCTGCGGCCGCTGTCGCGTCCGATACCCGCTATGTCGGCGAGAACGAGATTCCAACCCCGCTCGAGGTCGCGCGCGCGCTGGCCGGCGCCGACTTCCAGCCGAAGCTGCGTCGCCGAGGCATCTCGATGGACCATCACAATGCCCCGGACGCCGCGCCGCTGCTCGCCAGCTCGGCCGCGCCGACACCGGCGGTGAGCGCTGCCGCTCCAGCCGCAGTTCGGCCCGCGGCACCGGCGCCGACCTTGGCCGCGCCCGCGACCAGCGGACAATCCGGCGGCACCTTGGCAGTCGCGATCGCGTTCGAGTTCAACTCCGACAGCTTGCAGGTGCAGGCGCAGCGGCAACTGGACAGCATTGCCGAGGGGCTCAAGCTCCTGGACAACGCGGTGATCCAGATTGAGGGTCATACCGATTCGATCGGTGCAGCCGGATACAACCAGCAACTGTCCGAGCGCCGGGCTCAGGCGGTCAGGCGCTATCTGGTTCAGCAGCACGACCTGCCCGAGTCGGCATTGTCGATACACGGTTGGGGCATGAGCCGGCCGATTCCCGGCCTGTCGCCTTCGGCCGGACAGAATCGCCGGGTCGAATTCAGCCTGCGCTGACCGGCACTTGGGAAAAACGGTAGCACCGGCGCCGGCGCCATGACCGGCGTCGGGCAGGAAACAGAGTTCGACAGCAGCAGCACGACCGGAACCGGCCACGATGCCGGAACCGACAAAGCAATAACCTGACGAGTGGCTTGAATTCAAGGGGTCAAGAGCATGGACATCAACAAAGGCACCGAACACGAACCACCCTGCCGGAGCAGGCGCTGGCCCAGGCATTGGCTGGCGCTCGCCGTTGCGCTGCTGTCGGCGCTCGCCCCGGCCGCGCTGCTTGCGCAAAACTGGGATTCACAGCACTTCGCCCTGGTCGGCCAGCAGGTCGCACTGGAAGTGAACGTCGTCGATCCATCGTTCGACCGGGTTACCTTCCTGCTGGCGCAATCACCGGACAACAGCGACAGCTTCGGGAATCCGGCAACCGTGCCGATCGTCGGTTCGACGGCGATTCAGACCCTGAACCTCGGTAGCGCCCCGGGCGCGCGGCAAGTGCTGTTCTGCCTGCTGACAGCTAGTGACAGCGTATGCTCACCGAACCAGGCGATCTGGGTCGGTGCCGTGCAGAGCAACTGCATCTTCGATGTCCAACCGCTGGCCGGCACAGCACCACTACCGGTGGTCGCGACCGCCGAATGCCTGCTGGATCTCGGCCCCGGCATCGGGCAGGTCGGCGGCGACTATCAATGGACCTTGCCGGCCGGAGCGACCGTACCGGCAGAGCCGCCGCCGTTGCCGGTACAGGCCCAGATCCTGCTCAGCGATCCCGGCAGCTATCCGGTCGGCATCAATCCGCGAGTCGATCTGTTCATACCATCCGCCGACGTCGATCCCGAGCCGTTGCTGCTGGGTGCACGATCCGAGACGGTGATCGTGTCCGCTGCCGCCCAGGCGCCGCAGATCAGCCTGACCAGCCCGGAGGACGGCGCCGAGTTTACCGCGCCGGCCGATTTCATGATCACCGCCGCAGCGACGCCGGGAGGGCCGGGCTCGACGATCACCCAGGTTGCGTTTCTGATCAACGGCCAGCAAGTCGCGGTCGTCACCACGCCGCCATACCAGACGCCATGGCCAAGCACGTACGTGCCGGGTGTCTATACGATCAGCGCACGAGCGACGGACGACAATGGCCTGACCAATCTCGCCGATCCGATCCAGGTCGTGATTCTTGAGCCGGACGGCGGCAATCTGCCGCCGATCGTGCAGATCACCGCACCGGCCATGGGCAGCACCTTTGTCGAGCCGGCGCAGTTCGAGATCGAAGTCAGCGCCAGCGACCCCGACGGTGAAGTGGTCCGGGTTGAGTTTCTGATTGACGACGTGCTGGTCGGCGAGCGCACAGCAGCGCCGTATCGCCTGGCCGCGCCGGAAGGTCTGACTCCGGGGGCTCGCGTATTGACCGCGCGCGCAACCGACGACGAGGGCGCCAGTACGACCAGTGCGCCGGTCCAGATTCGCATCGTTCGCGAGGCCGACCGCGTCATCCTGCTGTCGCCGATCGACCAGCTACGGGTACAGCCGGGGCAGGACACCCTGCTGCTGGTACAGGCTGCAAATGCCCTCGGCACGGTCGCCGATGTCGATCTGCAATGGCGGATCCTGGGTGGACAGGGCGCCGAGGTGCCGCCGGACGCCGACTGTACGGCGGACGACACGCCGCCCGGCGGGGTCGTGCGCACGGATGCCAGCGGCGAAGCCAGCATCGTCTTCGTCGCCGGCTGTGCCTCCGGCATGCGTACGCTCGAGGTCTGGATTGTCCAGCGGCCGGACGCGCGGTTGTCGCTGTCGTTGCCGGGGCCGGACCAGGCGGTTGGCAATCTCGCTGCGCGCATCGACGGCGAGGTCATCGTCGCGCGCGTCGGCGAACCGACACCCGTACCGGTCCTGTTGACCACGGCAGGCGATGTGCCGGTGGTCGCCGCCCGGGTCAACTTCACCTTGGAACCGGCCAGTGCCGGAACGCTTTCGCCGTCGGCCGTTTCCGGCCAGCAAGGGATCGCGATCGGCAATCTGGTCCTGACCGATACCGCGATCGAGGCCAGCGTTCTGGCCTGCATCGCCGGGCGTGACGACGTCTGTGCGATCCTGCCCGTGCGCAGCCTGGAGAACGCCGTGCTGAAACCGGCGCGCGAACTGTTGGCGCCGATCGTGCGATCGGCGATCGACGCACCGCGGGTGCAGATGAATCAGGTGCGCTCGCGCATGTACCAGTTGCGCAATCTGGGCGGCCACGGATTCAGCAACGAGGTCCGCGTCAACATCGACGAACTTGGGCTGCCGCTCGGCGGCATCCGCGATGATGCCGAAGATGAAAGCGACAAGACCGAGATTTCACCGCTGGGCTATTTCGCTGGCGGCGACATCAGTGTCGGCAAACGCCCGAATGATGACGGCAGCGGCTTCGAGGCGCGCACCCGCGGCCTGACCATCGGCGTCGACTATCGGTTTTCACCCGCTTTCGTCGCCGGTGTCGCCCTGGGCGGCTTGCGCACCGCCACCGACCTCGCGAACGGCGGCGATCAGGAAGCTAGCGGCGTCAGCATGTCGATGTTCGGGCAATGGTTGCCGAGCGACCGGGCCTATCTGGCCGGCATTCTCCATGCCGGTCGCAATCGCTATGACATCGAGCGTCCGGTCGGAAGCAGTCAGGACCTGCGTAGCGACACCGACAGCCGCCAGCAGGCGGGGCAACTGGAGGCCGGCTATTCGATGGCAACCGGGGCGATGCGCTTCTCGCCGTTCCTGCGCTACGAGTACATTCGCGCGCGCATCGATCCGATTCGCGAGAGCGGCGCTCTGGACGCACTGGAAATCGGCCAGGTGCGACTGCGCAGCAGTACCGTGTCCGGAGGCATGACGGCTGACTACACGATCAGCAGCCGCAGCGGTGTCTGGATTCCTTCCGCACGGATCGAGTATTTCCACGAAAACCTCGATCAGGACGAAGTGCTGGCACGACTGGTTGCCGGCAATATCGACGCCCAACCGCTGACCCTGGACGGCATCGACCGCAGCTATGGAACGGCCGGGTTCACCCTGAACTGGATGACTGCGCTCGGCAGCGTACCGGTATCCATGTTGTTCGGCTTCGAGACCAGTTTCGCCCGCGACGACTATCGCAGCCGCCGCTTCATGTTCGCTCTGAAGATCCCGCTCTAGCCATGAACCTGCGTCCATTCAAGTTTCTCTGCGTTCTCGCCCTGATCGGCTGTGCGACCCTGCCGGCCGGTCAGTTCGACAACTACGAAATCGTCGACTGCGAACTGCCCGGAACGGTGATCCGGATGGGCAGTCATTTCGCCAGCACCGGTCGTGCCCGCGCCTTGCGTACCACGGCGCAGGACTGCGGTATCCGTGGCGGATACTACGTTGCCGCTGACCAGGCCAACTACGAGACCGCACTGCGTGTCTGGTTGCCGCCGGCCGATGCCGGCGATGCCCAGGCCCAGTACTTCGTCGGCCAGATCTACGAGAAGGGCCTGGGACAGACTCCGGATTCGGCCCGGGCCGTAAGCTGGTATCGGCGCGCCGCGGAGCAGGGCCATGCGCCCGCGCAGACGGCGCTGGCGATGATGTACGAGCGCGGCGAAGTCGAGGGTCGGCCCGATCCGCAGGCAGCGCTCGCTCTGTATCGCCAGGCCAGTGGAGCGACCGAGGCGCTGGCGTTCGCGGTCGACGTCGAAAGCCGCGACGCCGAGATCGAGCGACTGCGGACTCAGATCGAGACACTTCGCGATGCTGCGCGCAATGAGCGCGACCGTGCGCAACGGCGCCAGCAGGAATTGGATCGGGAAATCCAGTCCTTGCGCCGACAGCTGGAAAGCGCACGCGGGCGCGCCGATGCTGCCCAGATCCAGGCCGCCCAGGTCGCGCTTGAGCAGGCGCAGGCGCGCCGGCAGCAAGAACAAGAAGACGCACAGATCAGCCAGGCGCGTCTGGCCGAGCACAGTGATCACCTGCGGCGCCTGGAGGCCGGTTCGGAATCGGCTACAAGTTCGACTTCAGCGGCCGGTCTGAACATCGAGCTTCTGGAACCGGTGCCGATCGCGATGCGTGGCCTGCTGACGGTGCGCCGTGCCGTCGGCGTCGAGGTGCAGACGGTGGCGGCGCGCATCTCCGGCGCCGGCGGTGCCCGAGAAGCCTGGATCAACGGTGTTCCGGTCGAGCCCGACGCCGAAGGCCGGGTCAGCGCCGACATTGCCCTGTCGACGGCGGCGACCCCGGTGCAGATCCGCGCCGGTGCGGCCGGCGGCGCACAGGCGCGATTGGACTTCTTGATCCTGCGCGAGGACGCCGCATTGCCGGAGACCCGGAGCGCCGGTGGCGGCAGTCAGGATTTCGGCCGCTACCACGCCCTGGTGATTGGCAATGCCGGCTACCGCAACTGGGAGCCGCTGGGGACCCCACATGAGGATGCCCGCCGCGTCAGTGAGGTGTTGCGCGATCGATATGGGTTTCAGGTCACGACGCTGATCGACGCGACCCGCTCGGACATCCTTCGGGCCTTGGCCAAACTGCGTCAGGCTCTTGGCGAGGACGATCACCTGCTGGTCTACTATTCCGGTCACGGGTCCTGGGACAAAGCCAACCTGCAGGGCTACTGGGTACCGGTCGACGGCGACACCGATTCCGTCGCCAATTACGTCTCGTCCAGCGACATCACCGACCAGCTCAGCGTCATGCGCGCGCGCCAGATTCTGGTGGTCGCCGACGCCTGCTATTCCGGTGTTCTGGTTCGTTCCGTGGCTGAACACGTCGATGGCGGGGCCAGCGGCGAGCGGGTGTCGCGATTGCTGCAACAAGCTGCGGTGACCGGCCGCAAGGTGCTCAGCTCCGGCAATATCCGCGAAGTCCTGGACGGCGGCGCCGGCCGGCACTCGATCTTCGCCGCCGCCTTCCTGCGCGCGCTTGAGGGGCGCAATGAGCCGTTCGAGGCACGCGAGCTGTACCAGGATCTGGCACCCGTCGTCGAACATGCTGCGCGCGGCTTTGGCGAACAGCAGGAGCCGCAGTTCGGCGCCCTGCGCCATGCCGGTCATGTCGGCGGCGATTTCGTCTTTGTACCGGCCACCGCCCGGCGCTCATAAGTCGACTTCGGCCACCCTCGATTGCCTGCTGCGCAGCAGGCAATCGAGGAAGCAGCGAGGCAAGAACCGGGGAATGAACGGTCGCAGCGGTGCACGGGGCGCGTCACCATCGCGTTCGTTCCTTGTTCCGAACGGCTTCAGCGCAGCGCGGTCCAGACCAGTAACCCGAGAAAGGCCAGATACCCGACAAGCAGAAACGCGCCCTCTCCGCGGCGAATGCACAGATCGCGAACGATCATCGGGTAGAGCAGGATCGAGAACGCGATCATTACCGGGATCTCGATCTGCAATAGCGAACCCGGTACCGCCATCGGCAGCAGCATCGAGGTTGCGCCAAGCACCAGCAGCAGATTGAACAGGCAGGATCCGAGCACGTTGCCGACGGCAATGTCGTTCTGTCTTCGCAGCGCCGCGAGCAATGAGGTTGCCAGTTCCGGAATCGAGGTGCCGATGGCGATGATGGTCAGACCGATCAGCAGCTCGCTGAGACCGGCCATGCGGGCGATCGAGACTGCAGAATCGACCATCAGGTCGGCGCCGTAGACCATCACCGCCAGGCCGAGGACGAAGCGCAGCGCATTGATCCAGGCCGGGGCCTGGCTGCCGGCGGCGGTGGCCAGTTCCTGCTGCACCGCGACCGGTTCGCTGCCGCTGCTTCTGAGCGCATAGACAATGAAGGCAACGAATGCCGTGAGCAGGATTGCGGCGTCGATCCGACCCAGGCGGCCATCGACCGCAAGCAACCAGAGCACGGCGCCGGCAGCAATGACCAGCGGCGTCTCCACCCGCAGCAGGCGCATATGCACGGCCAGTGGCACGAACAGCGCCGACAGGCCGAGGATCAATCCGACATTGGCAATATTGCTGCCGACGATATTGCCCAATGCGACATCGGAGCGTCCCTGCCAGGCGGCCGACAGATTCACCGCCAGCTCCGGCGCCGAGGTGCCAAAGCCGACGATGGTCAGGCCGACGATGAACGGCGGGATGCCGAAACGCAGCGCGATGCCGCTGGCGGCCCGAAGCACGGAGTCGGCACCGACCCCGAGCAGGACCAGTCCGAGTCCGAACCAGAGCAGCTCCAGTGCCATTCTCGGACGCGCCCTATTGGCGCTTTTTCGCCAGGTACAGGTCGGTGACCGTGCCCTCGTAGACCTCGGCGGCCAGGCCGATGGTCTCGCCCAGGGTCGGGTGCGGATGTACGGTCAGCCCGATGTCGGCAGCCTCGCAACCCATTTCGATTGCCAGCGCCAATTCGCCGATCATGTCGCCGGCAGTCGGACCGACAATGCCGGCACCAATGATCCGGTGCGTGGCCTGATCGAAGATCAGCTTGGTGAAACCCTCGGGACGGCCGATGCCGACAGCGCGCGCCGAGGCCGCGTATGGAAAC
>CAZFUH010000135.1:0-10565 GCA_964522235.1 uncultured Rhodanobacteraceae bacterium | reverse complement strand
GAAAACGGTCGATGCCGAGCAGGCCGTTCTCGCTCTGCAGCCAGACGTCCATGCCTTCGGGGATGTAGTTGGCGACCAGGGTCGGCAGGCCGATGCCCAGGTTCACGTAAAAGCCGTCACGCAATTCGGCGGCGGCGCGTTGCGCCATCTGATCTCGGTTCCAGGCCATGATTACTTGCTCACCGTGCGTTGTTCAATGCGCTTTTCCGGCTGCGCGTTCAGGACGATGCGGTCGACGTAGATGCCGGGCAGGTGCACCTGATCCGGATCGATCTCGCCGAGCTCGACGATCTGCTCGACCTCGGCGACGCAGACTGCGCCGGCCGCCGCGCACATCGGGTTGAAATTGCGCGCGGTCTTGCGGAACACCAGGTTGCCGGAGCGATCGGCTTTCCAGGCCTTGACCAGGGCGACATCGGCACGAATACCGCGTTCCATGACATACCATTCGCCATCGAACTGGCGGGTTTCCTTGCCGTCGGCGACGATCGTGCCGTAGCCGGTCTTGGTGAAGAACGCCGGGATTCCGGCGCCACCGGCGCGCAGGCGCTCGGCCAGGGTGCCTTGCGGCGTGAACTCCAGCTCCAGCTCGCCGGCCAGAAACTGCCGTTCGAACTCCTTGTTTTCACCGACATAGGACGAGATCATCTTCTTGATCTGCCGCGTTTCCAGCAACAGGCCGAGACCGAAGCCGTCGACGCCGGCGTTGTTCGAGACCACGGTCAGCCCGCGCTTGCCGGTGTCGCGCAGTGCCGCGATCAGGGCTTCGGGAATGCCGCACAGACCGAAGCCGCCGACCGCCAGGGTCTGCTCGTCCTCGATCAGGCCGGCCAACGCGGTAGCCGCGTCCGGATAGATTTTCTCGCTCATGGAATCTCTCTTGCAGGACTTGAGGACGGGGTCGGCTTGCTTCCGGCCACGTACGGGTCGGCCTACATTCTGCCACGGACACGATTGCGGCGGCCTCGGACCTTCGGGCAATGCCGCTGTTAGCAGCCGACCGCCCCGGCTGCTGGCTTGCGTTGCCGGGCAACTTTGTCCATACCAACAGGCAGGATGGGGCTAAGGAGCAGCCACGATGACAACGGCAATGGCAACTGGATCGGTCGGCGAACTGTGGCAGGGCCTGGTGCGCGATGCCGAGGCGCGGGCAGCGGTCCGTTTGGACGAGGACCAGGAAAGCTACCTGGTGTTCACCCTGGTCCGGCATTGCCGCGACCAGATCCTGGTCGCGCGAACCCTGGCCCTGGAGCTGCTGGATGGTCTGGCCCTGCGCGGCGAGCTGGGCAGCGACCGCCTGCGCGATGTCGGCGACCGCTGCCTGCTGCTGGCCGGCCTGTTTCCCGGCCAGGCGCGACGCCGCAGCGTTGACGATGGCTACTACCTGGATCTTGGGCGCAGCGCCTACGGCGAACTCGGTGCGCGCCGCCGTGATGCGCTGGCCGACCTGTACCTGCGTCTGGCCGAGGCGTTCGCACCGCTGGTGCGGATCCTGCGTCATGTCCGCGCCGATGGCGCCGGCAACGACAGTCCTGAGGTCGCGGCGATGGCGGGTGCTTCGGTCCGGCCGCGGCTGCCCGTGGCCGGACCGAAATCGATCCAGGTTCAGTCACACGGCATGCCGGCATCCACCCATTGATTGACCAGGCTTTGCCAACTTGGAATCGTATTCGGCGGCGCCGTCGGCAAGGTCTTGCCCGGGACCCGACCGTCGCCGACCGCCCATAGAATCAGCTTGTCCTGGGTCATGTGCTGCTGTGGGGTATGGCCGCCGACGTTCTGTTTCGCCATCGAGCACAGCTGCTGGTTGCTCTTGTTGCGGAAATCCATGTGCGACGGCGCCGCCTGAAAGCCCGGATTGATGCTGCCGGCTGACGGCAGCAGGGCACTGGTATGGCAACTGGAACACTGGGTCTGCGCGTTCACCACGGCATGGTTTGCCGGCAGGACGCCAGGATTGCGGTCGTTGACCCGGTGGAAGCCGGTCGCGGCGACGGCATGGCAGGTCGTACAGCGCGCATGCTTGAACGTCGGCGCCAGTTGTTGGCTGAACGAAAATCCCGAGCCGAGATTGACCGTGCGGTAGTCGCCGGCAGTGCGCGGGCCGCCGCAGACATCGTTTGGACCGCCGGGAAAGTTGCGGCACGCCTGCACGAACCAGACCGGTGAGTTGCCGAGACTGGCCGGCAGATCCTGACTCGGCGCGAAGCTGGTCCCGGAGACGCCTTGCGGCGGCGTGATCGTGACCCGTTGCGAGGCAGGGCTGCCCGAGTTGGGTTGCAGCACGACCTTGTAGTGCTGAGCCCACTCACGCTGCTGCCAACTGAAGTTCGGACGCCGGTTGGGCACGCTGGCATTGGTCGCCGGACTGGACTGGTTCGCGTTCAACAGCGGCAGGTAGCTGTAGCGGAACTCGGACGCCATCCGGCAGGTATCCAGGCTGCTGCACGCGCGCACGGTCCAGGCAATCTTTCTGCCGTGAAGATTGTTGATCATGGTCGGGGTGAAGCCAAGCGAAGTCGCGCCGCCTGCCGGGTACGTCTGGGTGACATTGTTGGTCCAGGGTGGCGATCCCTGGCTCGGTGGGTCGGGATAGACCAGCAGGCTGTAGTTGCCCGCGTTTGACGATGCCTGCCAGGAGAAGGTCTGGTCGAACAGAATCGCATAGTTGTTGGTTGGGCTGAGCAGATTGAAGGCGCCCGGCTGCGGTGCCTGATTCGGAGCCCGGCAGCGCATGCGCATGCGATCGACATACCAGCCCGAGCGGGTACCGAGGCCATCGCCGAGCGGGTGGGCGACCGGACAGTCGGTCCAGGTCGGGGTCCAGGCACCGCCGCTGGCGCTGGCACCGCCGCTGGCCACAGAAGGCGGATTCAATCCAACCAGTAGCGCATTGGCCAACTGACAGCGCAGCTGCAGTCGCGCCAGGACCGGGCCAGGCGAGCCGGTGTGGCTGCGCAGGTAGGTTCTGAAGCCGGTGACATAGCGATTGTTCGGACAGTCGATATTGGTCCAGCTGTTGGCCGGGACCGGGTTGTTGGTGCTGGCCGAACCACGATTCGCCGGTGAGCCCTGCCAGGAGCCGTTGGCTGCGGTCCTGACACAGCGAGCCTGCATCTCGTCGATGACGACCCCGTAGCGGACGCGGACACCCGCCAGGCGCTCGTCGCTGTTGCAGTCCAGGCTGCGCGTAAGCGCGCCGCCGCTACCGCCTTGCCAGGAAGTGTTGCTGGTTTGCGCCTGCGCCGGCGGGCTGATCGCAATCAGTCCGCTGCCGGCAAGCAGAAGTGTTGTGATGGTGGTTTTCATGACGGACTCCATGGATCGAGGCTGCATTTCGCTCCAGACCGGCGTCCCCGACGGGTGCGTGGTCTGATGTCGGGGTCTGCTCGCTTCGGTGGCAACATCCACCCCTGCGCCGATGCCGGTTGCGACGGCGCAGGGGTGCAGGGGCTATTGAAAAGTCACTTTGCGCGACGGCCTGTGATTGGCGTTGTTGTCGTCGCTGTAGTTGTTCGGCGAGTACTGCAGGTTGTAGCAGTAGGTGCCGGAAGGCGGCGGATTGGTTTCGGGAAATTGCAGGGTCGCGCTCTGGTTCTGGAGCAGGATCGGCAGTACCTGCCAGGCACCGGAGCCGCCGACGCGCACGCCATAGCCGCTGCAATTGTTGGTGTACCGGTGCAGTGCGACCCGCGCCCCGACGCAGCGCTGGCTGCCGATGTTGCGGAACTCGACAGACCACTGCACAGCCTGACCGCTTGGCAGGGTCGTTCCAGGCGGTGGACCGAACTTCGCTTCGACGTCGCAGCCACGCGGGTTGGTTCCGGGGATGACCGAGGGCGGCCGCGGCTGGCCCGGTGCGGGCGGGGCATCGCCACACGGCTCAGTGACATTGAACTGCGCGGTCCAGGTGTTGTTGTCCTCGTTCGACTCGTCGACCTTCTGTTCGGCATCGGCCGTGACCTGGACCGTGTACTGACCGGCACTTGGAAAGTTGATATTGTCAATCTTCCGGGTCTGGGTGCCACCCGGCATCATTGCGCTCATGAAGACGTTCTTGTCGAACACGGTCTGGAAAGCGTTGTTGGTGGGGAACACGCGCATGCGGGTCGCGGTGATCTCGTTGGCCAAGACATTGCCGATGTTCTTGACCCGAACGGTCAGGCGGGCGCAGGTACCGATCTTGGGCTCGTAGCCGGTGTCGAACGCGGCATGGTCGATGACCAGATCGGGCTTGGCCTCGGCGGCGCCGGCAACAAGAGCAGCGGCGATGGCCAGGGCGAGGTTGATGGCGATGATGGGCTTGGACATGATGTCCTCCTGAAAAATGGTGAGATGGCTCTTGCCTGGAATGACACCGGCCGGAATGGCTGGCGCCGTGTGCTGAGTGGCGGCGTGGTCGTCACATGTCGGGCCTCCTTGCGTCCGGAATCGCTGGCGCCAGCAGAACGGTTTGTGCCGGGCTGCTGCCCAGGCTGCGGCCGGCGGCGTCCAGTCCGTGCAGTCGCCAGGACAGCGCGGCGCCGACCTGCTCGCGGACATGCTGGGGAACGCGGTAGCGGACATGGTCGCTGGGCAACAGCGCGGAGAAGATCGCGCTCGCGCCGGCGGCGCCAATTTCCAGCAGCAACAGCTCGGCGCCGGCGATCGGGCGCCAACGCAGGTCCAGGGGCTGATCACCGGCGACTGGCTTGGCACTGGCCGGGTTCAGCGGTTCGATCGCCTCACGCAAGGCATCGGCGAACACGGCCTGCGGTGCCCCGACGTAGTAGCGCAGCACCGGCATCGGAAAGCCGGCCAGGCCGCCACTCTGGACAATACCGAACTCGGTATTGGAATCGCCTTCCTTGTCGGCACTGGCTTCGATCCGCAGCAGCAGGAAGTAGCCGCCGCGCGCTTGCACCGGGATGCGCTCGGGCGGCGGACCGGCGAGGATGGCTTCGCCGGTCGGTGGCAGAAAGACATCGAAACGCGACAGCACGCTGTAGCGCTGCTGCCGGCCGCGTTGTTCGATCGGCAGGCTGGCTTCGGACAGCAGGTCGAACGGTTCCGGCGGCGGATCGCCGGGCAGGACGACTTCCCAGCGCCCGCGCAGGCGGCCGCTGCCGTTGTAGCGCAGGTGCGCCCGCACCGGCGGCGGTTCATCGCCGGGTGCGAGCACGGTGACAGCCTGCGGCGTGGCGACGTCGAACTGCGGTTCGACATAGGTCAGTGCCAGCGGCATTCGAGCGCCGCCGCCGGCCTGGCGACAGGTGACGCTGATGTAGCTGCGCAGGCCATTGTCGGCGATGAACTCGCGGACATAGAAGAACTGCGAGGGACCACCGCTCTGCGCAGCCTGCACCGCGCGGCGGGCGACCGAGGCCGGAATGGTCATGATGTCGGTGGTATTGGCCGGCCCGGCCGGTGCCCCGGGACCACTGGGCCGGGACAGATCCAGGCGTGCCGGCAGATGGCCGATGATCGTGCCGGGCACGCAGGGGTTGCTGTTGGTGACGATGTTCGGGGCGGTGTTCAGGCGCAGGCACCAGAACGCGTCGCCGGCACGTTCACCGGCGGTACCCTGGAAGGTCAGAAACACGGTTGTGACATCGTGCCGGTTGATGTTGACCCCGGTCGGATTCACCCCGGTCAACGCCGCGACCGGCATGGCGAGTGTCAGCAGCAGTGCTGCCGACCAGCGCGAGTTCCTGCGATGCAAGAAAAAATCAGACATGACGGCAACTCCGCTCAGAAGAAGGTGAAGGACAAGCCGGTGTTGACGGCAAACATGTCGTTGTCGTCATCGATGCCGAACAACTGGTCGATGAAACTGCTGCGCTGTCGACCCCAGCGCAGGAACCATTGCCCGGGCAGGCGGTAGTCGCCGCGCGCCAGCTCAAAGCTCCAGCTCAACTGGCCATCGCTGCTCAGGCTGCGCCGACGCTGATTGCCGGCCGAGTCGTGTTCGCGCTGCTGGTTGATGCCCAGCGCCAGCGCCAGGCGGTCGGTGATCGACCAGTTGCCGGTTACACCGCGACTATGCGTGTAGCGCGTCAGCGTGTTCTCGTAGTCGTGATTGCGGCCGCGTCCCCAGGTCAGACCAAGACCGAAGCGCTCATGCAGACGCCAGTTCAGTTGCGCGTTGAGATTGCCGTGCAGGAAGTCGGATCGCTCCCGGCCCGGCTGCCGGTTGTCCTGGTGAAATCCCGCGTAGTTGATACCCAGATCGAGCGGCCGCCAACGCCAGTTCGCGGACAGGCTCCAGTTCGTGTTCATCTGGTCCGGAAGATGGCTGGGGTCGAAGCCGGACAGGAACGGATCGGGCGTGTTGCCGGCGCGCTGATGCACGCGCAGCCAGCTCGCCGACAGGTCGGGCAGAAACGGGCGCAGGCGTTCGCCGACGATCGCCGGCAGAGGCGCCTGGATGGCCAGCGATCGCTGTGCGGTCTTGGTCGTCAACAGCGAGTCCAGATCGTCGAGGTTGTCGTGCGAGTGCTGGGCCGAAATCTGCATCGCCAGCATCCCCAGCCCGAGCCGGAGCTGGCCGCCGAGGTTGTGGTGATCGGGTTGGACAAAGGCGCCGACGGTTCGATACAGCGGATCGGTGCGCTGCCAGTTGCCTTCGACTTCGGCGGTCAACGGCCAGCCCGCCCACGGCTCGACATTCAGCGGCATGCGCCAGAGCAGACGCGCACTGGCGGCACCCTGTTCGACCTCTCGCACCGGCACCAGGACGCTGTCGCCCGAAAGCAGCGGATCGTCCGGATTGCGGTACCGGCTGCGTGCGGCCAACAGGTCGTACTCCAGGCGCTCAGCGGCCGCAGTGGCACGCAGGCCCCAGCCGCTGCTGCGCTCGGCATCGCGAACCTCGCCGACATCGAAGCTGTTCTCCGGCAGCACCGAGGCTTGCGTGTAGGTCAGCTCGATGCGTGGCGCCAGCGCCGCCCGCCAGGGCCGGGCGCTCCAGCTGGTCGCGAGCACCCGATGCTCGCGCTCGATGAAGCCGAGCAGATCGGACCAGCCGACGATCGCGCTGCCGCGCATCATCGCGACACCAAACTGCTGTTCCCAGGCTGGCGTGCTGCCGCCATAGCGCAGGCCGCGATGCGCCAGATTGTCGATCAGCAGCGGATGATTGCCGTAGCCGACATGTCCCAGCGCAAGACGATGTTCGTGCCAGCCCGCTTCGAGCAGGTAATCGGCCAAGTCAATTTTTGGCGCGCGGTCTGCACGCGAGGCAAAGCGCAGCGCTTCCTGGCGATAGCTGCTGCCGACGGCATTGCCCTGTGCACTCAATCGCCACGGGCCGCGCAGCCATTGGCCGCTGACGCCGCCCTGCCCGGTCAGATCGGCATAGGTTGGGCGTTGCGACGGTGTCGCGTTGCCGCGGGCGCGTTCATGCACCTGCGACTTGCCACCCAGTTGCAGCCGCGGCGTCGTCTGCGCCGACTCGAATCCGCGCGGCGTCAGCACCCGCAGCGGCAGCCGTTGCAGTTCCTGCCATTGATCGCCGTCGTCGAGCCGGTACAGAACCAGCTCCTGCTCGCCGCTGGGCAGGACGAAGCCCTGCGGCCGCAGACGGAGCCAATGGCCGTCGAATTCCAGCAGGGCACTGTAGTCCTGGCTGCCGATCATCAGTCGCAGCCGATCGCTGGCCACTTTCGCCGGGTCTACGGCAAGCTCGACGATGGCGTCGTGGCCGATCCAGTCGCTGAAGTTGTGCTGCTGCACGACCTCGGCACTCAATACGGCGGGAAGTGCGAGCAACAAGGCCAGCAGGGCGGGAAAGGTTCGGCGTTTCATCGCGGCTGCCCATGAAGCGGACCGCAGGCACGGTCACTGACAATTGCATCGCTTGCCGGTGGCGGAAGGAGATGAAGTAGGGTGTTCAAGGCGATGACTCCGGCGCAGATCAAGGTGCGCCAAGCCTGTTTGGCCACCAGGGCTTCAGTCCTCACCAGAGCATGAGGATTTCCTGACGATTCCCTGATTCAATGACTTGGGCATCGGTCCAGGTCATCTGAGCAAGACCGTTCGGGGGGCTCTGGCAGGAGGGTCACTCCAACGACCAAGGGAAGCGCAGCATGTGGTCGTGGCGAGTCCAGACCAGCCTGAAGTTCCCCCTGAGGGATTCGTGATGATTTGCCCGCCTGAGCCGGTCGCGTACCATGGCGGCTCAGGGATGGAGTCTGGATGAGCGGATACGACAGCGAGCGTGCTCGAGGGCAAGACGCTACGGGCTGGCGCTTTGCCGACTGCGAGCTGGATCTGCGCCTGCGCGAGCTGCGCCGGGATGGCGACGCCGTGGCGGTCGAGCCAAGAGTGCTGGATCTGCTGGCGTTCCTGGTCGAGCGCCGCGATCAGGCGGTCAGCAAGGACGAACTGCTGGCCGCGGTCTGGCCCGGTCAGGTGGTCAGCGACGCGGTGTTCTCGCAGGCGATCATGAAGGCACGCAAGGCGGTCGGCGACGATGGTCAGCGCCAGGCGTTGATCCGTACCGTGCATGGCTATGGCTATCGCTTCGCCGTCGATGCGTTCGCGCTCGCTCCGACACCGGTTCCCGACCAGGTCGGCCCAGCGCCGCCGACGCCAGCCGGGACAGCCGATGACCTCGGCGTCGGCAAGCCTGTTGCGGGGCACCTTTCACTGCAACGTCGCGCGGCCTGGTTCGTGCTGGCCGTTTCGCTGATCGCGGTGCTGGTCTGGCTCTGGCCGGAAGGCAGTGTTGGTGGCCGCCGGCCGGTGGTCGCGATGCTGCCGACGGTCGAAGCCAGCACCCTGCCCGAGTCCGTCGTCACCGGTCTGCAGGCGCTGCTGGCGCGCGATCTGAGTCAGCAGGCCGGCGTCGACGTCATCCCTGCCGAACGCGTGCAGCGCATGCTCGCCACGCTGGAAGTTGATCTGGAGCAGGCCGACGATGCTTTGCTGGCCGAACTCAATCGGATCATGGGTGCCGATTTCCTGCTTCGTACCCATATCGATTATGTAGAAGACGGTTATCAGGCGCGCGGGCGGCTGACCGGCCGAGACGGCCCAGTCACCGAAGTGAAATCCGATCCAGGCACGATCGTCGCGATGGCAACCGGTGTTGGCCGGCAGCTCAGCCGCCAGGTCGGCAGTCGCTGGCGCGAACATCTGCCGATCGCCGTGCTGTCGCAGGACGATTTCGCCAACGAGGCCTATGCCCGCGGCCTGCATGCGCTGTTGACCGGTGATAGCGGCGCGGCCGCTGCGCTGTTCGAATCCGCGCTGAGCCAGGATCCAGCTCTGATCTGGGCCCGGTACGAGTTCGGCAACTCACTCTGGTTGCAGCAGAAGTTCGAGCAGGCCGAGGGGATTTATCGCGAAGTGCTTGCGCACAGCGCCGCTGCCGGCGAGCCTGCTCTGGCCGGTGGTGCGGCCAATCAGCTCGGGGTGCTTGCCTGGCAGGGCGGCAACTACGATGAAGCCGAGACCTGGTACCGCGAAGCCCTGGTTCACTACGATGCTGGTGACCGCGGTCACGGCGCTGCCAGCGCTCTCGGAAATCTCGGCATCCTGGCCGAAAATCGTGGCGATCTTGATCTGGCATCGGACCTGTACAACCGTGCTCTGTCCGGCTTTCGCGAAGCCGGCGATCAGATCGGCGAGTCAGCGACGTACACCAACCTGGCGATCCTTTTACAACTGCGCGGCCGCCTGCACGAGGCGCACCGGCAGCAGGAGCGCGCGGTCGCAATTCAACGCCGCCTGGGTCTGCGCTCGATGCTCGGCCTGAGCCTGACCAACCTGGCCGAGATCGAGCGCGATCTCGGACAGGTCCGAGACGCCAGCGAGTTGCTCGCGGAGGCGCGCGAGCTGGCCGAGGAGCGTGACGATCGTGCCGGTCTGGCGGGTGCCGAACTGGCATTGGCGCGGCTGGCGTTGGCACAGAAGCGGTCAGCGCAGGCACTGGATTGGGCGCAACGGGCCAGCGCGCGATACGCAGAGATCGAGAATGCGATCAACGAGATTCGCGCCTTGACCGTGCTGGCCGAGATCGAACTGGAGCGCGGCGATCTGGCACACTCGGCGCAGTGGCTCGATCAAGCCGACGATCGCGACCGTGGCATCAGCAAGCCACGCGAGCGTGCGCTGCGCAGGCTGCTGCGTGCGCGTCTGCACATGGCCTCGAACGAGCCGGCCGTCGCCGCCGATCTGCTGCAACCGCTGATTGCCAGCGACGACAGCGGCATCGCGGGGCGCGCCCAGGCGCTGCAAGCCGGCATTGCCTGGCAGCAGGGTGATTCGACGCACGCTGTGGAGCAATGGCGCCGCGCCCTGAGCCTGATGGATGCCGTCGACGAACCACAGGCAAGGGCCGACGTGCAGATGCAGTTGGCGACGGCGCTGATCGATCTTGGCGAGTTCGACAGCGCCAACGTACTGTTGACCCAGGTCGAGGACTGGAACCCCCATGATGCGTCCGTGCGCATGCAACGAGCCCGGGTGCATCTGGAGCATGGCCATCCCGAAGAGGCCCGGACCCTGTTGCAGCGCTTGCGCGAGGACACCGAATCCTGGGCCGAAGCGCAGCTCGACGCGTTGCTTGCTGAGGCCGCCGT
>CAZFUH010000134.1:7634-10578 GCA_964522235.1 uncultured Rhodanobacteraceae bacterium | reverse complement strand
CGCTGCCACCGGTTCCATCGTCGCGACCGGTGCCAGCGAGACACTGCCGGCCGGCAGCACCGGTCTGTGCCTGGATACGCGCTGGCTGGCCGATGGCGAAACCGAGTTCGGCATCGATCTGCGACGGCTGCCGTTGACCTGGCTTCCGGGCATCGGTGGCGAGGCGATGATCCAGGCCAATGGCGAACTTGGCGGCAGCGGTCGCTTTCGCCTCGACGCCGATGGCCTGCACGGCCAGGCGACGATCGAGGGCACGCCTGGGCGCCTGCACCTGTATGGCGAAGACGAGGACATTCTGGCCTGGTCGGATCTGGGCGGCAGCGTCGAGTTCGACGGTGACCAGCGAAATCTCGAACTGCTCATGCGCCTGAGCCCGGGCGGTCGCGCGCGGGCGCAGCTCAGTACACGTCGCAACGCCGAACTCGATCAGACCGTGCTCAACGGCGAGATCACGATCGACACCAACGAACTTGGCTGGCTGGCATTGCTGACGCCGGAACTGGTGCAGCCCAGCGGCGAACTGCGCGGCAACCTGCGTCTATCCGGAACGGTCCAGTCCCCAGACTTTGATGGCGAGATCGCCCTGCGCAACTTCGGCACCGAATTGCCGGCTGCCGGCCTGCGCCTGCGTGACAGCACCTTGCGCCTGCGCGGTGGCGGTGGCGACCGCATCGAGATCGAGGGCCGCTTCCACACCGCCGCCGACAGCGTGCTCAGTCTCGACGGCTGGGTCGGGCTGCCCGATGGCAATCGAATACCGATGGACCTGCACATCCACGGTGAGCGTGTTCTGGTCGCCGACCTGCCGGTCGCCCAGGTCTATGCCAGCCCGGACCTGCGCATCGATGCCGATGCCGACCGCCTGAACGTCACCGGCGAGGTCCGAATACCGCAGGCGATGATCCGTCCGGAATCGATCGAGGGCGGCGTCGCCCGTGTATCTCCGGATGTTCATATCGTCGATCCCGATGCCGTGGACGACGACGAAGACGCCCCGGACGATGTCGGTCTGCCGCTGCATGCCACCGTCACCGTCCGCCTCGGCGACCGGGTGCAGATCGAAGGCTACGGGCTCAAGGGCCGGCTCAGCGGTCAGCTTGAAATCAACGAGCGCCCCGGCCGCAAGACCACCGGGCGAGGCGAGATTGTCGTCGCCGGCAGCTACCAGGCCTATGGACAGGACCTGGACATCCAGCGTGGCCGGCTGATCTTCACCGGCTCGCCGCTGGACAATCCGCTGCTCGACATCCGCGCCGTGCGCCGGGTCGACGCGGTCACCGCCGGCCTGGCCGTCACCGGCAATGCCCAGCAACCGGTACTGGAGGTCTACTCGGTGCCGGTCAT
Organism: uncultured Rhodanobacteraceae bacterium; assembly: GCA_964522235.1. Classification (GTDB taxonomy): domain Bacteria; phylum Pseudomonadota; class Gammaproteobacteria; order Xanthomonadales; family UBA2363; genus Pseudofulvimonas. The sequence continues at coordinate 9,234 of CAZFUH010000134.1, read as the reverse complement.
GGACCAGGCCGAGGCGCTGTCCTATCTGGTGCTCGGCCGTCCACTGCGACAGGCCACGAGCAGCGCCGACCAGGATGCACTCGGCGCTGCCGCAACCGCGGTCAGCACCGCCGGAGGCGATTTGCTGGCAAAGTCCCTGGGCGCGCGCCTGGGCCTGGACGACGTTGGCATCGGCACCTCACGCGAACTTGGTGCCGGTGCGCTAACCCTGGGAAAATACCTGTCGCCGCGCCTGTACCTGGGCTATGGCCGCAGCCTGTTCGACGGTGGCCAACTGGTGTTCCTGCGCTACCGTCTGAGCGAGCACTTCGAGCTGGAGGCGCAGTCGGGCACGCGCGACAACAAGGCCGGCATCAACTACCGCTATGAGCGCTGAGCGCGAACGGGAGAATCGAGCCGTTCTTGAATGACGACGCCGGGCTAGGAGCCTGCGCAAAAAAAGGTTCCGTAGGGCGGCACCGCCTGGCGGGTTTGCGGACCCGCCCTACGGATAGGTGGGGATCAGGGGCAGCGGGTATCCATGGATGAATTGGCGCAGGTGTGGTCGCGCCGTACCGGTCGGGCCAACGGGATCGCGATCATTGCCGACGCCGCCAGCAGCCACCAGGTCGTAGTCCCGGTGCCGCGTTCGGCCAGCGCCGCGACCACGCACAGCATGGCCAGAGCCAGGCCCAGCACACGGACCGGCATCCGCACTGCGACCTGACCTCGGGCACGACTGGATGCCGGATGCGCCATCATTCGCGCCGGCACGAATCGTGCACGCGGCGCATGCTTCGGCGCGACGGCACGGGGCGCCTGGATCAAATCGGTAAACTTGCGGTTCATCGCGCTAACCCCTCGAGCATCGCTGGTGACAACCTGGGGGCCAGTCTAGCGATGCCACAACCCCAAACATCGACCCGGTCACAAAATTTGACATGACGTCACCAAAGTTTGCATTTCGCCCCGCCCGCCGCGACGACCTGCCGGCCCTGGTCCGCCTGCTTGCCGACGACGCCCTCGGCAGCAGCCGCGAACGCTGCATCGACCCGCTGCCATCGTCCTATTACGGCGCCTTCGATGCGATCTCGGAGGACCCGAACCAGGTCTTGATCGTGGCCGAGGTCGACGAAAGTGTCACGGGTGTTCTGCAGCTCAGCTTCATCCCCGGCCTGACCTACCAGGGCGGCTGGCGAGCCTTGATCGAGGCCGTTCGAGTCGCCGCCGATCAGCGCTCCAGCGGCCTGGGCAGTGCAATGATCGGCCATGCGATCGAGCGCGCACGCGAGCGTGGCTGCGTGCTGGTGCAACTGACGACCGATCGAAGCCGCGATGCGGCGCTGCGCTTCTACCAGCGCCTCGGCTTCGTCGCCTCGCACCACGGATTGAAGTTGCGCCTGTAGCAACGATTGCCGGCAGTCGACAATCAGTGCGAGCGTCCCTGGACGCTCGCACCATCGCCAGTCTCGCGCTCGGCGCGGCTTCCGTTCCGCAACACTTTGCCGCGGCGTGCAGCCGGCCGCCAATCCCCGCGCATCGCTGCGACCAAGACGCGCGCTCTGCTGGCGGCTGGCGGCTGACTGCAACCGATCAGGCGCCCGGTGCCGGTGCCGGTGCC
>CAZFUH010000134.1:0-7534 GCA_964522235.1 uncultured Rhodanobacteraceae bacterium | reverse complement strand
GCTTATTCAGGCATCGCCGAGGAATGATGACTGGTGATCAGCCACTGCCGGCCATCCCAGCGATAGGTGTAGGTATAACGAGCGCTGACCTCGGCCCCAGTCGATGCGAAGACAAAGGTGTACAGGCCGGCGTCGACCGCGGTGTTGCAGCCCAACTCGATCCAACGCAGATCGATCGTGCCCGAAGGCCGGTCGGCGAGGAAGTGATGGAAATAGGCCTCCTTCTCGGCCGGCGTCAAGCGCGGAGTATTCGACACCGTCGGCAACAGAATTGAACGCTCGGCGTAGTTGGCCACCACTTTGCGCGGATCGCCGGTTTGCAGCGACTGATTCCAGCGCTCGAACAGCGCCGCGATTTCCCGTTCGCTCGTTGCCCGGCAACGCTCCGATCGATCGAGATCGCTGCCCGCCTGCGTGGCCCGATGGGATGCGCAGCCGGACAGCACTGCGGCAAACAGAAGCAGGGGTAGAACCGGTTTGCTGAGCATGGCGTGTCCTTGACCGTTGATGGTGTGTTGGAAATACCTGCGCCCTGGACCAATCCCCGCGTCGAGCATAGCGAAATTCCTGGGGTCCGGGTTGATAGTCCGACGGCGCTTTTCCCGCTTGCCTGAGCAGACTTCAGATCGAGCCACGCCGGGGGAAGCGATGGACTGGACACGACATTGGATGGCCACGCGGCCAATCGGTGGCCTGCTGGCTGGGCTGCTGACCCTTCCAGCCTTGTCGCTGGCCGCCACCGAGCCGGTCGATGCGCCGTCGTCCGGCCCGCGCTTCGCGATCGAAGCAGTGCATATCGGCGCCGGCGATGGTCGCACTCGCCGAGGCGCCTGCCATGAGCTGCGCGGAGAAACAGGTCAAAGCATCGTCGGCAGCGGCAGCGGCGGCTCGTGGCTGGTCATTCATGGCTTCTGGGCCGGCGTCGGTGCGGCTGGTAGCGATACGGTGTTTTTTGATGCCTTCGAGGAGTGTGGTCGATGAGCAAGTATCGAAGTTTCTGGATGGGGATGCTGTTCGCCGCGGTGTCTGCCGGGCTGTCGGCTCAGGAACCACAAGGTCATCAGTTCAGCTATCAAGGTCGACTGCTGGACAACGGCACCCCGGCCAATGGTGAATTCGACCTGCGGTTCTCCCTTCACTCCGATCCCGATCACACGGCACCGTCGCCGCCAACCGTGGACCTGCCGGCCTGGCCCGTGGTGGACGGACTGGTCGTGGTCGAGCTCAACTTTCCGCACGCGTTTGAGGGTCGTCAGCGCTGGCTGCAGATGGAAGTCAATGGCGAGATGATCCTGCCCCGGCAGCCGGTATTGACCACGCCGGTCGCGCAATTCGCACTGGAGACCGAGTTGCACGGCGAGGTCACCGGACAAGGCAGCTCGAACCAGGTCAGCGGCGCGCGAATCGCTGCCGACCCGGGCACCCTGGTACGCCGCGACCTCAGCGGCGCGATCGAAGCCAGCGTTGTGCGTGGCGATCTGCAGGGCAATGCCGACAGTGCGAGTCTTGCGGCTCAAGCCGTGAGCGCCGATACCGCCGGCGCATTTACCGGGCTGCTCGCCGGCGATGTGACCGGCTTGCAGGGTGCGACATCGATCTCGCCTGGGGCGGTAACGGCCACCAAGATCGCCGACAACCAGGTCGTAAAATCAGTCAACGGGCTGCGCGACCAGGTCACCCTGGCCGGCGCCGGAACCGTCTCGGTCAACTCCAGCGGCAGCACCCTGACCATTCAGGGCGGCGGCATCTCCGGCGTCACCGCCGGCAGCGGCCTCACCGGGGGTGGCAGCAGCGGCGTGGTCCCATTGGCGATCAACTACGGCGGCAATGGTTCGGCGAGCACGGCATCGCGCTCGGACCATACGCACTACGGCCAGACCTGGAGCGGTTCCGGAAACGGCCTGCGTGTGGTCCCCACCACCGAGAACGCGCGTGCCATCGAAGGCGGCAGCGGGACCCTGACCGCCTACGAAGCCTCCGGAGTGACCGGGATCATCTTCAACACTACCGCGCGTTCGGTCGGCATCTACGGCGCAACCCTCAGCAACGATCCCGATTCCGCCGGTGTATTCGGGCAAGCAACAACCGCCGGTGGCGCGAAGGGTGTATGGGGCTGGGCCTCCGGTGCTGACACGGTCGCGGTCCAAGCCACCGGCAGCAACGGCGGGCTGGCCGGACGCTTCCAGGGCAATGTCCAGATCACCGGCACCCTGAGCAAGGGCGGCGGCAGCTTCAAGATCGACCACCCACTCGATCCGGAGAACAAGTATCTGTACCACTCCTTTGTCGAATCGCCGGACATGAAGAACATCTACGATGGCGTCGTCACGCTGGACGCGCGTGGCATGGCCGTGGTCGAGATGGCGACGTGGTTCAGCGCCCTGAACCGTGATTTTCGCTACCAGCTTACGGCGGTCGGCGCCGCCATGCCCGGCCTGCACATCGCCGAGACCCTCCACGACGGCCGCTTCGTCATCGCCGGTGGCGTCGACGGCGGACGCGTCTCGTGGCAGGTCACCGGCATCCGCCAGGATGCCTGGGCCGAGGCGAATCGGATTCCGATCGAGCAGGACAAACCCGGCAACGAACGCGGCCGCTATCTCCACCCCGAAGCGCGGGGCCTGCCGAACTCGCGTGCCGTCCATCCGCCGACCGGGCAACGCGCGCACTGAGGATCACAATGGCGGGTCAGATCGGATTGTTTTTTCGCCGTCCATTGCCCGTCTTTCGCCGAATCGCCGGATCGCCGCACGCAAGGGTAGCGGTCGATCCGGCGCCTCTCGTATGCCGCGTTCAATGCCGCGTACCAGCGGCTATTTGCCCTTCTTTTCCTTCTTCGCTTCGCGCTTTTCTTTCAGCGTCCTGGTGGGTTGCTTTTTCTGCTGCTTCTTTTGATCCATTCCCTTGCTCATCACCGTATCCTCGATGTCGCGGTCCTTGGCTCGGCATGAGTGGACCACTGCGGCCGCGCCGCGATCGCAGTGTAGTCCGGCCGTTCGATTCCTGCCGCTCCGCCAGCCCGCCTGCGCAGCGCCGGTGCGCCGACCCGGGTCGAGCGCGTGCTCGCCAGCCGCCGGCCACCTTGGACGAGGGCTCGGCAACGAAGTAGATTGCGATTCGCCAGCACCAGCGCTACGGACATGGATGGTCGATATCGCCAACATGGGCAATCGCCATCGCCGAACGCCGCCGTGTGAGGGCCATGCCGGGCCTTGTTCGTCTGGTCGACGAGGATGGCGACACCTACACGTTCTGGGACGTTGGCGTGTCGCGCAAAGATCTCGTCGTCACCTTGAACGAACTGGATTGAAGAGCGCGGGCACCGGCAGCTTCGATCACGCACTTGCGGCGAGCGGATCACGCCAGATCATGTAGACGTCGGAGCGGGAATAATGCGAGCCCGGTCGCCGCCCGGGTTGCATCTGGAAGCCAAGACCCGCGTACAGGCGCAAGGCATTCTCGAGCTTGGTGCTGGATTCCAGAAACAGTTCCCGACCGCCACGACGGCGGAACTCGGCGATCGCCTCGACCAGGAGCCGGCGGCCGATACCCAGACCCTGATGGTGTTCGGTCACCGCCATCTTGGTCAGCTCATAGACGCCGGGCGATTCGTGCAGCAGGGCGCAGGTGCCGACCACCTCGTCGTCGAGTTGTGCGAACAGGATCGCCCCGCCCGGTTCGATGATCCGCTGCTCAGGGTTCGACAACACCTCATGATCGATCTGTTCGACATAGAAGTAGCGTTGCAGCCATTCGACATTGAGCCGATAGAAGTGCTCGCGCAGCGCCGGATCCCAGGGCACGATGCGCAGACGACGGCGCGCCGCCGCCTGCGCCCGGGCGACAATGTCGACGTCGATCGGAGAATCCACCAGACCGGTTTCGAACCGTGCCAGCGCGTCGAGCAGTCCGGCACCGGCCTGCTCCATGCGTTCGGAGACGACGTCGGCCACCGCTCGCCAGACCGGCCGCAACGCCCGGACCTCGGCCTGGCCGCGATCGCTGAGCGCCAGGACACGGCGGCGGCGATCGTCGCGATCGCTGCGGGCACGAACCAGGCCGGCGACGATCAGCCTGTTGGTCAGCTGACTGATCGCCGAGTGACTCTGGCCGAGCTCGCGCGCGACGTCGCCGACCGATAGCGGCCCGCGCTCGGCCAGCATCGCCAGCACCGGAAACCAGCGTGCCTGCAAGGCCGCACCCTGCGCCTGATAGACCCGATCCACGGCCTCGTACAACTGGTCACTCAAGGACTTGAAGCGGCTGCCCAGAGCGAGCACACCACGCTCGGCGAGAAACGGCATGACAACGACCTGAAAAAATAGGTAAGCGATAACGTAACTGCTTTCTGAGCGCCGCGCAATGGCGGGACGGCGCACCAGCCGCCGGTCTCGGCCTCGATCCTGGACGGCGCCGAATTTGGCACTGGCGTTACATCAAGATGACATCCAGAAGTCAGTTGCGATTTCTACGTATCTAGTTGATTTCTATTTGATTCGATGAGGCCCATGGGAGCCGGCCGTGGCTTTCGGCGACGAATCCATGCGGGTTTGGAGGCGTTTTGTGCCGCGCCCGGGCGCTGCTGTCATGAAAATGCAATAAACAATGGCGACAATCCTCCGCGCTCCGGCCGGCAGCCCGGAACTCCTGTGCGATCAACCGGTTTCGCTATCATGGTCATCCCCCAGGCTGCACCCGCCGGCGACGGCGACCCCACCCGCAACGACGAAACCAAGGACAAGGGCATGCCATCCAGTTTCCTGGCCGGAATCTTCGGCCGTTCTCCAGTCGAGCCGCTCAAGAAGCACATGGCCGTGGCGACCGAGGGCGCCCGTCATCTGCTCGACTTCGTCGACGCAGCGCTCGCCGGCGACTGGCAGCGCGCCGGCCAGATCCGCGAGACCATTCAGGAACACGAGCGCCACGCCGACGACCTCAAGCGCGACCTGCGGATTCGCCTGCCCAACACCTTGCTGATGCCGGTCGACCGCGGCGATCTGCTCGATCTGATCACCACCCAGGACAAGATCGCCAATCGTGCCAAGGACATCGCCGGCCTGGTCTTCGGCCGACGCATGCAGTTGCATGAAGACCTGAAAGACGGTTTCCGCACGCTTGCACACCGCAGCATCGACGCGGTCCTGCAGGCGCAAAAAAGCGTCGGCGAACTCGACGAGCTGTTCACTGCCGGCTTCCGCGGCGCCGAAGTGCGCCTGGTCGAGGACATGATCACCGAGCTGGACGAGATCGAGGACGATACCGACCGGATTGCCTCGGAGCTGCGCGGCCAGGTGTTCGCGATGGAAAAGCAGCTGCCGCCGGTCGACGTCATTTTTCTGTACAAGGCGATCGAATGGCTTGGTGAGCTGGGCGATCTTTCCCATCGGGTGGGCGGACTGCTGCAACGACTGATCGCCCGCTGACGGCAGCACCAGGAGCATCGACATGGACGGGATGTATATCTACATTGCCCTGGCGGCGGCGTTCGGCCTGTACATGGCCTGGGGCATCGGCGCCAACGACGTCGCCAACGCGATGGCGACCTCGACCGGCGCCAAGGCGATCACGATGCGTCAGGCCTTCATCATCGCCGCGGTATTCGAGTTCGCCGGCGCGGTGCTGGCCGGCGGCGCGGTCACCTCGACGATTCGCAGCGGCATGATCGACACCAGCGACATCGCCGGTGATCCGCAGTTGCTGATCTACGGCATGCTCTCGGCCCTGCTCGCCGCCGCGGTCTGGCTGAATCTGGCATCACGCAACGGCTGGCCGGTGTCGACGACCCATTCGATCGTCGGCGCCATCGTCGGCTTCGCGGTCGTCGGTCTGGGCTTCGAGGCCGTCAAGTGGGTCAAGGTCGGCACCATCGTCATGAGCTGGGTGGTGTCGCCGCTGGTCGCCGGCTTCATCGCGTTTCTGATTTTCCGCACCGTGCAGTACCTGATCCTGGATCGCGACAATCCACTCGAGCAGGCCAAGCGCTGGGTGCCGGTGTACATGTTTCTGGCCGCATTCAACATCACCCTGGTCACCCTGCTCAAGGGTCTGACCCATATCGGGCTGGACCTCAGCACCGGACAGAACTACCTGGCCGCCGCCATCGTCGCGACCGCGGTGGCCATCGGCGGCAAGCTGGTCATCGGCCGTATCCAGGCCGATCCCAAGGCCGATCGCGCCTATCACTTCGCGACCGTCGAACGCGTGTTCGGCGTCCTGATGATCATCACCGCGTGCTCGATGGCATTCGCTCACGGCTCCAACGACGTTGCCAACGCAGTCGGTCCGGTCGCGGCGGTGATCAGCACGGCGACCTCGGGCGAAGTCGGACAAAGTGCGGCGGTGTCGCCATGGATCCTGCTGCTCGGCGGCGGCGGTATCGTATTGGGCCTGGCGACCTATGGCCGCAAGGTCATGCGCACTGTCGGTGAACACATCACCGCCCTGACGCCCAGCCGCGGCTTCGCCGCCGAGATGTCGGCCGCGGCGACCATCGTCGTCGCATCCGGCACCGGCCTGCCGATCTCGACCACGCACACCCTGGTTGGCGCCGTGCTCGGCGTCGGCATGGCGCGAGGCATCGCCGCAATCAATCTGAACGTGGTCAAGAACATCTTCGTGTCCTGGGTGATCACGGTCCCGGCCGGAGCCCTGCTGTCGATCCTGTTCTTCTTCATTCTGAAGGCCATTCTGTAGCACCCCCAGTCTGAGGCTTGTAGAAAATGGGGGGCGGGCTGGCAAACGTCGTTCAGCCCCAGGACAATGCCGAACCGGCATCCTCGGCGGCATCATGACCAGCAACGACCACACCCGCACCACCACCCTGATCGCCTCGACGCTGGAGGGCATCGACGGCGACTCGATCGCCCTCGGCGAGCTGGTCGACCGCTTCGAGCAGCGGGCTTTCGGTGTGCTGGTGCTGTTCCTGACCTTGCCGGCCTTCTTTCCGATTCCCGGAGTCGGCGGGATTCCGGGCATGGTGATCATCCTGCTCGGCGTACAGATGCTGATCGGTCTGCGCCGGCCATGGCTGCCGGCCTTCGCCCGGCGCAAACAGATCGGCAAGGCGGCATTCGCGAAGTTCACCGGCCGCATGGGCCGCATATTGCGCGTACTGGAACGCTTCTGCCGACCACGCGCACTATGGCTGTTCGAGCAGGTCGGCAGCCGGATCTCGGGCCTGATGCTGGTCGTCTACGGCCTTCTGCTGTCGCTGCCGATCCCCTTCACGAACCACTTGTTCGCTCTGATCCTGCTGTCGATCGCGATCGCCATGATCGAGCGCGACGGTGCCTTGCTGATCAGTTCCTGGCTGGTGATCGGGCCGGTCGTGCTCGCCGTCGGCATCGCTGTACGAAACCTGCGCGCCTGGCACATCCGTCGCAAGCGCCGCAACGGCCGCACCCGCAGCTCCGTCGTCTCCTAGTCTGCTTTCTTCATGAACCTTCTGCTGCGGGCGCCGATCCATGCACTGGGACGCGGCGTGCTCCTGTAGAACCGAGCATGCGCGGCCTCCCGGCCGCCAAGCGCAGCAAGC
>CAZFUH010000133.1:0-10696 GCA_964522235.1 uncultured Rhodanobacteraceae bacterium | reverse complement strand
GCCGCGGACGAACGAATCGAACCCCTGGTCTGGCTTGCCGGCACCTGGCTGCGCACCGACCTGTCGGAGGACCGCAGCGGCGAAGAGCGCTGGTGGCTTGATGAGGACGGTAACCTGACCGGTCTGGGAACCAGTCGACGCGGCGACACGGTCGTTTTCCAGGAACGGCTGCGGATCGAGGTCCGGGACGGCCAATTGCACTATGTCGCCGATGTTTCCGGAAATCCGCACCCCGTCTACTTCCGGCTCACCGAGCTCGACGACGACAGCTTCGCGTTTGAAAACCCCGAACACGACTTCCCGCAGCGGATCGCCTACCGTCGCGTTGGCGACGAACTGCTGGCGCAGGTTTCGGCTGGCGAGCGCGTCATCGAGTTCCGCTTTCGCCGCGACCATCGTTAGCCCGCAAGGCGGACAGAGGGCTGCGCGGCTTTTACAGCGCGGGTTCCTGGCTCGACATCGACAGCACCGGCGGATAGCGGCGACCGGGCCGCAACGGCTGGAAGCTCGGATGCTCGCAGTAGAAATCCGTTTGCCCAGCACGCGCGTGCCAACCCGGAAGCCCGAGCATCGGCAACGGCCGCAGCTCCTGCGGATCGGCGAGCACGCTGCCGTCGGCAATCCTGCCGGCCAGCCAGGCCAGACTGTCCGGCAGCGACCGTGCGCCGGCTTCGATCACCAGGCATTTGCCGACCAGGGCAGTGTCCGGAGCCAGTGCGTGTTCAAGCACGGCATGACCAAAGACGACCAGATCGATGCGCTGCCGCCAGCAGTCGCCGTGGTCGATGAAAAGGCGCCGCCAGTCATGACGATCCCAGGCCGCAATCACCGAGCTGTCGCGCATCACCACGATCACGCCGGCCTCGTCGAAATGAGTCAGGGCGCACTGGCCGCGTGTGCGGCTGCGTACACCGACACGGACGATATCGGCGACTTGGCGCGCGTTCAGTGCCCGCTTGAGCGGGGCATGTTCGATCCAGACCAGGGCGTTCAACAAGTCGTGCCAATTCGCGGGCCGCGTCGCGACCAGGCCCTGGCGGGCGATGCGAAGCTCGTAGTGCTGCCCGTCCGCGAGCAGGGCAGCGTCCTGTTCGATGAAGCGGATTCCGGCATCGGCGGCAGCGATGCGCTGATTCAGTTCCGAAAGTCCTGGCCACTCGGGACCGATGAGCAGGTCGAGATGACGGCGATAGCCGGCGAACACCGGATGCGCAAAGCACCCGGCCGGAACTTCGGCTCGCGCCGGTGCCCGGAACCGCATCAGTCGTCCCGATCGACCCCGAGCGGGCGCGCGAACAGATCGTGCTCGTCGGAGGCCTCGATGATGACCTCAAGAAAATCACCGGGCCGGACGCCGTCGGGCACCTGCTGGACATGGACGACACCATCGATCTCCGGCGCATCGGCGCTGGAGCGGGCAGTCGCCAGATCGTCCTCGACGATGTCCACCAGGACCCGTTGCACGCTGCCGATCTTGGCCCGCAAACGGGCCGCGCTGATCGCTGCCTGACGTTCCATGAACCTGCCCAGACGCTCCTGCTTGAGATCGTCGGGTACCGGATCCGGCAGCGCGTTTGCCGCGGCCCCGTCAACTGGTGAATAGGCAAAGGCGCCGACGCGATCCAGTTGCGCCTGGTCGAGAAATGCCAGCAGTTCCTCGAATTCGGCCTCGGTTTCGCCGGGAAAACCGACGATAAAGGTCGAGCGAATCGTCAGCTCGGGGCACGCCTCGCGCCACGCCCGAACCCGCTCCAGCACCCGCTCGACCTTGCCCGGCCGCTTCATCAACCGCAGCACGCGCGGGCTGGCGTGCTGAAACGGAATATCCAGGTACGGCAGCAGCCGGCCCTGGGTCATCAGCGGGATCAATTCGTCGACATGCGGATAGGGATAGACATAGTGCAGGCGCACCCAGAGATCGAGTTCGGCAAGTCCTTGGCACAACTCGGTCATCCGTGTGCGCCAGGCGCGACCGCGCCAATCGCGTTCGGCATAACGCAGGTCGACGCCGTAGGCACTGGTGTCCTGGGAAATCACCAGCAACTCGCGCACGCCGGCGGCGGCGAGTCGTTCCGCCTCGCGCAACACCTCGTCGACCGGACGGCTGACCAGATCGCCGCGCATCGACGGAATGATGCAAAAGCTGCAACGATGGTTGCAGCCCTCGGAAATCTTCAGATACGCGTAGTGGCGCGGCGTCAGCTTGACGCCGATATCGCCGTCGAGCGAGCGCCGGGGCAACAGGTCAGTAAACGGATCGTGGCGTGGCGGCAAGGCCGTGTGTACGGCGCGCATGACGCTGTCATAGTCCTGCGGGCCGCTGATCGACAGGACATCGGGGTGGGCCTGGCGAATGACCTCGTCGCGCTTGCCCAGGCAGCCGGTGACGATGACCTTGCCGTTGTGCGCCATGGCTTCGCCGATCGCATCCAGAGACTCGGCCACTGCGGACTCTATGAAGCCGCAGGTGTTGACGACAACGACATCGGCATCGTCATAGCTGCCGACCAGGTCATAGCCTTCGGCCCGAAGCTGGCTCAGGATGCGCTCGGAGTCGACCAGAGCCTTGGGACAGCCGAGGCTGACGAAACCGATCTTGGCGGGTGTGGCGGACATGGCGGCGGCGTTGTCGAGGGCAGCCGGACAGTATAGCGCTGGCATCCGCCGCCCTCATCGAGCTGCCGCCCGGGCATCGGAACGGCCGTGCGATCTGACCGCAGGCACCCCGAACAATGGCCGCAGCCAGCGCAGGCGCCGAATCGCGAACTCGTACAGCAGGGCACAGCCGAGGACGGTACCGCCGAGCACGAGGCCGAACTCCAGCCAACCGGGCAAGCCCAGGCTGCCAATGCAGAACGCCAGCGGCACGATCAGGCTCTGGTGCAGGATGTACCACGGATACACCGCTCGATTGGCGTACGGCAGCCAGCGGTACGGGCGATTCAAATAGCGCAGACCAAACCCCAGGATGCACAGCAAGGCAGCCCAGCGGTACAGCGCGTGGGCACCGGCACTGATCGCTCGCCAGTTCCAGTCCGGAAACTCGGCGGCCTGCTCAGGCGTCAGCGTTCTCCCGAGCCAGCGCAGGCCGAGGTACAACGTGATCGAGACCAGGGCCAGGGTCAACGTCGCCCAGCGCAGGCGCAGCACTTCGTTCCAGAATCCCTCGGAGCGCGCGACCGCAACGCCGAACAGAAACACCGGCAGGTACTGGGCATGATTGGCCCAGTCGTTGAACAACGAATGGGTGCTTGGAAAACGCGGCGCCAGCCAATACAGACAGACGAGCAGGTAGATTGCCGGCAGGATGAGCAGTGCTGCGCTTCGCCATCGACCCGGCGCCAGGACAGTACCGGCCAGCCATCGACCGGGTCGCGATCGCAACAGGGGCAGCATTGCCGCCAGCAGCAGTGAATAGACCCACAGATACACCAGATACCACAGGTGGTTCCAGGTGATGCCGTATTGGGCGCCGGCGAAACCGCCCTCCGGCCAGGGCTGGAACTGCAGGTAGCGGCTCATGAAAGCAGCGAAGCCCGGCTCGATCACGCCATTGGCCAACGCCTCGCAATACGCCTGAACCGGCACCGTGCTGATCATGGCGAACAACAACGGCAGCAGCAGTCGCCAGCTACGCCGTGCCGCGAAATGACCCGGTCGCAAGGAGGCCAGTAGCAAACCAACCGCTAGACCGGAGAGCAGGAACAGCAACGACATCCGCCAGCGATTGACGAAGATCATCGGCCACTGCAAGGACTCCGACTGATGGCTGGATTTGACGTGGAACCCCCAGTCGGCGACATAGACCATGCCCACGTGGTAGAGGATCAGCAGGCCGAAGGCGAGCGTGCGCAGGACATCGATATCGTGTCGGCGGGTCATGAGGTAGCCACGGTTGCCAATGGATACGCGCAGCCTGCCGCAGGCGCCGGCCGGTGCGCGCACGGCAAGTGACTGCCGTACCGGGATTGGTGACCAGTGGTGGAATCCAGGGACGAATCGCCGGCGGGTGCGTAGAATGCCGCGATGTCACCGCCACCCGATGCTGCGTCCGGATCTCCGGCAATCGACCGCTATCTGCGCTGGCGCCGCAGCTTCGAGACCGCATTCTGGCTGCTGGTGTTTGGCAGCGCCGCGATCGGCAACACCCTGACTCTGCTGATCGACGTCGAACGGGTGGCGCTGGACCTGGCACCGTGGAAGGGGCTGACCTGGGAACTGAGCAGCGCGGTCGCCAGCCTGATCCTGCTGCCGGCGGTGATCCTGCTCTGCGTCCACTTTTCGCTGCACTGGGACAACTGGCGCCGGCGGCTGCCGATGTACTTGCTCGCGAGTGCGGCCTGGTCGATCGCGCACGTGCTGTTGATGGTCGGCATGCGCAAGCTGGTCTATCTGACCCAGGGCGCCAGCTACAGCTTCGGACACTGGCCGAGCGAGCTGTACTACGAGTACCTCAAGGACATTCGCACCTTCGCATTGATGGTCATCGTCATTCACGGCTACCGGCTGCTGCTGCGCCGCGTGCATGGCGAGGCGAGCCTGCTATCGCCACCGGACGATGCGCCCGCAGCCGAGCCGGCCGAGCGACCGGAGCGATTCCTGGTCCGCAAGCTCGGGCGCGAATTCCTGCTGCCGGCGCGCGACATCTCCTGGGCCCAGGCGTCCGGCAACTACGTGAACCTGCGCGTGCGCGGGCGCGACTACCCGCTGCGCAGCACGATCAGCGGTCTGATCGACCGCCTGGATCCGCAGTACTTTGCCCGCGTGCACCGCAGCCACCTGGTCAATCTCGACCGGGTCACGTCGATCGAGCCGCTGGAATCCGGCGACGCCCGCCTGTACATGGACGACGGTACCGTCCTGCCGTGCAGCCGGCGCTACCGGGACGCGCTGCGCGAAGGGTAACCCGCGTTGTTGATGAACCTTCTGCTGCGCCGAACGTTCAGGAATGACGCCGGCTGGGCGCCTGGGCGGTAGCTTCCGAGCTGCCATCGACCACGAATCGGCGGACGGCCCGGCGTATGATGGGAACACCGGCACGGCCAGGAGGATCCATGGGCGAGCTCATCCAGATACCCGGGCAAGACATGCACTGCATTGGCGCCTACCGGGCAAGGCCGGCGCGCGGCGCCCATGGCGGCGTCGTTGTCGTGCAGGAGGTCTTCGGCGTCAATGCGCATATCCGGTCCGTCGTCGACCGCTTTGCCGAACAAGGCTACGACACCATTGCGCCGGCAATCTTCGACTTCGTCGAGACCGGTGTCGAGCTGGACTATTCCAAGGCCGGCGTCGAACGCGGGCGTCAGCTCGCCGCCGAAGTCGGCTTCGACCGAGCCGTTGCCGCCGTCGCCAGCGCCGCCGAGTCGATCGCATTTGCCGGTCAGACTGCCGTCATCGGCTACTGCTGGGGCGGAACGGTCGCATTGCTTTCCAACACGCGCCTGGGTCTGCCGGCCGTGGACTACTATGGCGGCCGCAGCGTGCCGTTCCTGCACGAACGCCCGCGCGCACCGCTGCTGATCCACGTCGGAGCCTACGACCCGATCATTCCGCCGGCCGACATCGAGCGCCATCGCGCCGCGCTGCCGGATGCGCAGATCCATGTCTACGAGGCCGGCCACGGCTTCAACTGCGACCAGCGCAGCGACTACGATGCCAAGGCTGCGGCACTGGCGCTGCAACGAACCCTGAACTTTCTGGCAAGGACGCTGACATGAGTGAATTTTCACTGCACCCGCAACTACTGGCCGAAACTCACCCGGTCTGCGAGCTGGCCTTGTGTTCGATTCGCCTGATGGACGACGCCCGCTGGCCTTGGCTGATCCTGGTGCCACGGTTGCCGTTCCTGCGCGAGCTGGTCGATCTGGCTGGCGACGATCAGGTCGCCCTGCTGAAGGAGGTCAATCGTGCCGGCCGCGTGCTGCAACGCCTGTTCCGAACCGACAAGCTCAATATCGCCGCACTCGGCAATCAGGTGCCGCAGTTGCACGTGCACGTGATTTCGCGACGGCAGGACGATCCGGCCTGGCCGCGGCCGGTCTGGGGCGCAGGGGATCCTGAGCCGTACCCGCCGGAGGTGCTGTCGCCGTGCCTGATCGAGCTGGCCACCGCGCTATCGGGATGATGTTCGGCCACACCTCGCCGTCCGAATGGTTTCCACGGCTGGCCATGCGCGCCGTCAGCCGCTGGCGCTTCGAGTCCGGTCCCGAACCCGTCGACGGCCACGTGCTGATCCATTTCCAGACCGCCGATGTCGACTAGCCCGGAGATACTGCCGCTCGGCGACCGGGCCCTGGTACTGCGTTTTGGTCGACGGATCGATGTCGACGTCAATCGCCGCGTGCTTGCGGCATGGCGGCAGCTGGTGCCGGCGTGTCTGCCGGGCGTCATCGATCTGGTCCCGGCCTATGCCAGCCTGACGGTGCTGTACGACTGGCAACAACTGCCGGAAGCCGGCCGGGATCGGCCGTGGCACTGGCTGGCTGGCGAGGTCGACCGGGTACTCGCGGACAGCGTCGGTGACACGCCCGAATCCGGGCGCCAGGTCGAGGTGCCGGTCTGCTATGGCGGCGAGCACGGACCGGATCTGGCCGCCGTCGCTGAAGCCAGCAGATTGAGCGAAGCCGAGGTCGTGCGACGCCATGCCGGCGCGGACTACCAGGTTGCGTTCCTGGGTTTCCGGCCGGGGTTTCCCTACTTGCTCGGGCTGGACCCGGCGCTGGCACTGCCGCGGCTGGACACTCCCCGACCGCAGATTGCCGCCGGCAGCGTCGGCATCGGGGGTGCCCAGACCGGCGTTTATCCGATCGCCGGTCCAGGTGGCTGGCGACTGATCGGGCGAACGCCGCTTTCGCTGTTCGACCCGACCCGCGACCCGCCGATGGTATTGGCCCCGGGCGATCGCGTGCGCTTCGTGCCGATGGCGCGCGCCGAGTTCGAGCATTCCGGCGGTGACGGCGCCGGGCCGGCGTTCTCGGCCGATGCCGATGCCGCTGCGCTGGCAGTGGTCCATCCGGGCATCCACAGCAGCCTTCAAGACCTGGGCCGACCCGGCTGGCGTCATCTTGGCATCGGCGCCGGTGGTGCCAGTGACCCGATCGCCGCCGGGCTGGCCAATGCCCTGGTCGGCAACCCGGACCACGCTGCGGTGCTGGAATTGACCTTGCGCGGCCCGGAGCTGCACGTGCTGCGACCGATCGCCATCGCTCTGGCAGGCGCCGGCATGAACGCCGAGGTTGACCACGTATCGTTGCCGTTCGGGCAACCGGTTTTCTTGAACACCGGCATGACCCTGCGGTTCAAGCCGACCGGTCTAGGCGCGCGCGCATGGCTGGCGGTCGCGGGCGGCTTCGCCGCACCTCGATGGCTGGGCAGCGTCAGCGCCGATTTCGACAGCGGTCTGCTTGCCCGGACCTTGCAAGCGGGCGACCGGCTGGCGCTGGATGCCGGAACAGCGGCGCCGCCGTTGTCCGATCGTGCATCGATCCGCAGCGGACGCTGGTGGGTCGAAGCCCGCGCCGAGATCGACGCGCCAATGATTCTCCGCTACCTGCGTGACGATGACGCCGAGCCCGCCTGGCACCACGAACTGCCGGCGCGGGTCTGGCGCGTCGGTCACGCCGCCGACCGCACCGGTCTGCGCCTGGACGGCGTACCGCTGTCGGTGGCGGCGCAACCGCATCGAATCTCGGCCGGCGTCCTGGCCGGCACCGTGCAGGTGCCGTCCGATGGCCTGCCGATCGTGCTCGGAGCGGACGGCCAGACCACCGGCGGCTATCCGGTCGTCGGCCATGTCATCGAGGCCGACCTGCCGCGCCTGGCGCAACTCAAACCCGGCGATCTGGTCTGGTTGCAGCCGACCTCGCTGACCGAAGCACAGCAGGCGCGCGCAGCCCAGGCTGCCCTCATCGCACGGACGCGATTGGCCATCCGCTACCGAATTCGCGATGGACTTGCCTGATCCGGGAGATCCGGCTACTCTTCTCCTTTATATGTAACGATATTACATATCTATCAGATCATCGGATCTAGAAATTTCCCCGATCGCAATCGAATCGGCATCGGACCTGCGATCCAGTTCACCAAGCGATAAAGCTTTGACAAGAATTTGAGGCTGCCGAAGAAGTCTTGGCCCGCAAGCACCTCTACAAACACGCTCGCGGCTGCTTCCGGTTCGCGGCGGTCGCACGTCCCGGGCTTGGCTGCATGGGGACGCAAGAGGCGAGCCGTTCGGAGGGAGCATTTCATGAATCAGCTTGGATTGGCGCCGGCGCTTCGCCGGGGCATGGTATGGGTGTTGGCCGCGACGACCGGCCTGACGATGGCGATTACAGCCAGCGCCGGCGAGATGAGCCGGCTGGTACAGGCACATCACGACTTGGGATCACCGTTTCAACAGGTCGAGCTGTTCCAGCCGCTGGGCTCGGTCTCGGATGCCCATCGAGGCAGTCAGCCCCGCCTGCTGGCGCTCCGGGATGCCGCCGCGGGCCTTACCGATGGCACCTGGCTGGCGATCGATCTGGATCGGGTGCAAATCCTTCGCCGCGAAGCTCCGGAAACACTGACGTTGAGCGTCCCCCATGGCGGCAGGATTCTGTCGCTCGATCTGGTGAAAACGCAGATCTTCGCTCCGGACTTTTCCATCGTGACTTCGGATGGCCAGACCGTCGATGGCGATCTGGGTCTGCACTACAGTGGCGCCATCAGCGGCGAAACCGATTCCTGGGCGGCGCTGAGCGTATTCGAAGACCAGGTCGTGGCGATGGTCTCGCTGCCCAGTGGCGGCAATGTCGTGCTCGGTCGGGTCGAAGGGCATAACCCCCATGGCGACTATGTCGTCTACCACGACCAGGATCTGAAGCAGCAGCACAGCGTCGGCTGTGGCATGGATCACCAAGCCAAGGCGGCGCAGCTGTCGGTTGAGGATCTTGCGGCGGCGCTTGGCCCCGTGTCGTCCGAACAGGCGGCCCAGATCGCCTCGACCCGTGAAGTCCGCATCTATCTGGAAGCCACCTATTCCCTGGTCCAGGCCAAGGGCGGCACCTCCGGCGCCAACCAGTACATCACCGGCCTGTTCAACCTGTCGCGCACCATGTACGCAAACGAGCAGATCCCCGTGGTGCTCTCGCAGATCTTCAACAACACCAGCTCGGACAGCTATTCGACCAATCCCTCTACCCTGCTCAGTCAGTTCCAGCAGCGGCGATCGGCGACGTTCACTGGCGATCTGGCGCAAATTCTCGGCAACGGCAGCAACGGCGGCATCGCCGCCGGATTCTCCGGCTTCTGCAACAGCAATCGCCGCAATTCGATGGCCGCCAGCATGGTCGGTGGCACCTACTCGAACCTGCCGACCTGGTCCTACCCCGTCCTCGTGTTCACCCACGAACTCGGCCACCTGATGGGCTCGCGCCACACCCATGCCTGCGTATGGAACGGCAACAACACGGCAATCGATGGCTGTGCCGGCGGCACCGAAGGCTCGTGCCCGCGGCCGAACGTACCGGCGAGCCAGGGAACGATCATGAGCTACTGCCAGGGCTTCTCGATGAACAACGGCTTCGGGCCGCAGCCGGGCAATGTCATCCGCTCCCGCTTTGCCGCGGCCTCGTGCCTGGGCGGTACCGACCCGGACCCGGACCCGAATCCGGCGCCGTGCACAAACTGCACCCGTTACACCGGCTCGTTGAGCGGCACCGGACAGGCTCAGGTGCAACCGAACGGCAACTATTACCAGAGCGGCACCGGCACGCATCGCGGCTGGCTGCGTGGACCAGGCAATGCCGACTTCGATCTTGAGCTGTACCGCTGGAACGGCTCATCCTGGACCCGCGTCGCGCGCTCGATCCGCCCCGATAGCAATGAGCAGATCAGCTACAACGGCACGGCCGGCTACTACTACTGGCGCATCCTGTCCTATTCGGGCAGCGGCAGTTACGAGTTCTGGCTGCAGAGGCCGTAAAACCTTGTTGGCGCGCTGATGATTCTGCGCAAATTTCAGGCCGCGGATTTCCGCGGCCTCCTTTTTTTCTCGCCATCGATCGGGCTGCCGTTTTGACAAGCGCGGCGGTCATCGCCGACAGTGACGATCCTGCACGGACGGACCGGCTGGCTTGAAACGAATCGATCTCAATGCCGACTGCGGCGAGGGTTACGGCCGCTGGTCCCTGGGCGATGACGCCGCCCTGCTGCCCCTGGTCAGTTCGGCGAACCTGGCTTGCGGTTTCCATGCCGGCGACCCGGACCTGCTCCGTGCAAGCGTCGAGCTGTGCCGAAGACATGACGTCGCCATCGGCGCCCAGCCCTCCCTGCCCGATCGCCAAGGCTTCGGGCGGCGCGAGATGCAGCTCAGCGCGGACGAGGTCTATGCGCTGGTGCTGTACCAGATCGGTGCCGTCGCGGCATTCTGCCGTGCCGCCGGTGTTCCCCTGCATCACGTCAAGCCGCACGGCGCGCTGTACAACATGGTTGCGCGCGATCCTGCCTTGGCGCAGGCTACCGCCGCAGCTGTCCATGACTTCGATCCGGGGCTGATCCTGTATGGCCTGGCCGGCAGCGCTCTGACCGCCGCCGGCCAGGCGGCCGGCCTGCCGGTCGCCCACGAGGCCTTCGTCGATCGCCGCTACCGCGGCGACGGCAGCCTGGTGTCGCGGGGCGAACCTGGTGCTGTGATCCGACAGCTCGACGCCGCGATCGC
>CAZFUH010000132.1:0-10803 GCA_964522235.1 uncultured Rhodanobacteraceae bacterium | reverse complement strand
GAACGTTTCCGCCGCGCAGGCTCCTGGTCCGGATTTCTCACACCCATCCGTCGCGAGGGCGTCGAGACGCTGCTGGGACGCGGCGCGCGGAGTGGAAGACGGCCCGACACTACGTCAAGCCGGCTGGAGCGAGCACGCCGTGTCCCAGGGGATGGATCGGCGGCCGCAGCGTCGAAGTCGCCCTCGCCCGGGGGCATCGGCCGGAACGTGCGGCCTTCGACGCACCGGCAGGTGCCGGCGCCGGCCCGTTCCTCATCGGGTTTTCGACGTCAATGCCGGTGACGGCGGCGCCGCAGGCTCGAAACCGTCGGCGAAGATGCGCTCGCCGCGCGCTTCGAAGGCACCCAGCGTGCACGGGCTGCCGACCAGGCGTGCGACACCACGCTGGTCGGTGTCCAGGCAGAGCTCGACATCGCCGGCCGCGATGGCCGCGCTGTCGTCGCCAACGGCATGTGTCCGGGTCGGTCCGCCGTTCGCGGCCAGCGGCTGCAGCAGCGGATCGCCCGCGACCGTGCCGGGACAGTTCTGCGGATCCTGCACCATCAGTCCGAAGCTCAGGAAGGCGCCGCTGGAGATGCGGCAGTCGCGCCCGCGATTGCCGGCGAAGACACTGTTGACCAGCGTGGTGACGGAGTTGGTACCGAAGGCGAACAGCCCACCGGCGACGGGGTTGCCGTCGGTGCGGCCATTGTCGGTGACGGTCAGGTGCACGCCGAGCAGGGTGCCACGGTTCTGGATCGCGCCCTCGCCG
This sequence comes from uncultured Rhodanobacteraceae bacterium, assembly GCA_964522235.1. Taxonomy (GTDB): domain Bacteria; phylum Pseudomonadota; class Gammaproteobacteria; order Xanthomonadales; family UBA2363; genus Pseudofulvimonas. Next base: position 10,052 of record CAZFUH010000132.1, on the reverse strand, counting down.
ACGCCCTCGATGTTGCCGCTGAAGGTGCTGTTGTAGATCTCGGCGTCGCCGCTGTTGAACACGGCGCCGCCACGACCGGCGCCGTTGCCGTCGAAGCTGCTGTCCTCGATGAGCAGGGTCGCGTTGGCGTTGCTGAAGATGGCACCCCCACCCAGCGAGCTGGTCGAGTTGCCGCGATGGCCGTCGAATCGGCAGCCCTGCACGACCAGGGTGCCGAGGTTGCGCACGCCGCCGCCGTCGCCGATGCCGTTGCTGACGCGCAGATTGCGGAGCGTGAGGTGGCCGGCTGCGCCGACCGCGAAGACCCGCACGGCCTGGCCGCCGTCGATGCGGACCAGGGGTTCCGCCTCACTGGCGTCGCCGGCGACATCGCTGCCGTCGATGGTGATCTCGCGGTCGATCGAGATCTCGCTGGTGAGCGCGATGACGAAGCGCTCGGCGAAACGGATGGTGCCGCCGGCGCAGGCGTCCTGCACGGCGGCGCGCAGGGTACCGGGACCGGCATCGTTGTCGTTGACCACCGTGGCGTCGGTGGTGCAGCCGCTGGGGTGTGAACCTGCACCGTTTGACGAATCGGCGGAAAACGCCGGCAGCGACAGGAGGCAGGCGGAGAGCAATGAGGGGCAGACGCGACGAAGGTTCATGATGGGCTCACATGTACTAAGGGTGGCCGGCACGATACGAAGACCTGGGAACCCCGGGAACCGCACAAAGCCGGCAATCATCCCTGACGAAAGTCAGGAGCGTCGCATCGGCGCCGGCTCCGCCTTGCGCGGTGTACCGCGGCGCTCGGGCGTACCGAACGCCGGATCGGTGCTGACGCGACCTCGGTGACCTCGTGCCGCCACTGCCTGCACGGCAAGCGCCCGCCGTCGCCGCCGGTGACTTCGAACTGCGCGCCGTGCATGTGGAGCGGGTGATTCCACATCGACAGATTGCCGACCCGCACTCGAACGCGTTCGCCGCTGCGCGCGACGAGGTGCTCGATCGTCGGTTCGGGCGTGGTGAGCTTCGGGGCACCCACGCTTCTCCCCAGAATTCCGGGTGTCCCGGCAACGCTCTGGAATCGTGCGCTGATCGAGCAGGGCGCCGGATTGCGCCAGCAAGTGCTCGCCGGTATCTTCGATGAGAGCGGGTTGCTGGAGATCGCGGTGGTGGTGACGGCATGAACGCGGCAAGAATCGGGACCGTGTCTCTAGCGGCGGTGCTGGTCGTGGCGGCATGCACTGCACCGCGCGTGCAGGATGCCGGCGACACGGATCCGGTTCATCGGACCGCGGTACGTTGGACGCCGGATGCGTTGTCCAGCGACCTCTACGAATCCTCGCCGACGTTCTCGCCGGATGGCCGCGAAGTGTATTTTTTTCGCGCCAGCCGCCAGTTCGGCGAGTACCGGCTGCTGAGCTCGCGCTGCGAGGCGGGGCGCTGGACGGAGCCGGTCGCGCCGCCGTTCGCCGCTCCCGCGGGAACGCTGGAAGCGGATCCGGCGCTGAGCGCGGATGGCAATCGTCTCTACTACGTCTCCGCGCGCGAACAGGCGAATCCGGACGACCTGGACATCTGGATGGTCGAGCGCGATGAGGGCGGAGCCTGGAGCGCGCCGGCGCGTTTGCCCGAGCCGGTCAATTCGCCCGCCGCCGAGCTGCTGCCCAGGCCGCTGCCGGACGGCAGCCTGATCTTCGGTTCGAACCGGGCCGGTGGGCATGGGCAGGGCGACATCTACGTCGCAAAGCCGGAAGAAGACGGGAGCTGGCAAGTCGAAAATCTGGGCCCGCCGGTGAGCACGGCCGCCTATGAGTATGAGGCAGAAATCTCGGCAGACGGTCAGGTGATGGTCGTCGTCGCCGACCGCGGCGATCGCTCGCATCTGTATCTTTTCGACCGCCGCGGCGAAACCTGGGTGGAGCGTGGCCGCGTTCCCGCGCGCGACGATGTGTTTCAGGTTGGGCCGCTGCTGTCGCCGACCGGTGACCGGCTGCTGTTCGCCCAGGAGGCGGACGGGCGGCGTTCTGGCGAGTGGTTCCTGATCGATCTGGTGTCGGAGCCCGATCGGACATGGCCACCGGTCTGCCGTTGATGACAAGAATAATGAAAGACACTCAGATGGGGGTACGAAACTGCCGTGCGGCGGTTAGCCTGCATTTCCCCCGCCGCGCCGTCGTGAGGGCGTCGAGATTGTGTCGTGTTGCAGCGCACGGGCTGTTTGCCGGTGAAGGCGTAGTCGACACTACGTCGAGCCGACAAACGGGAGTACGCCGCGCCACGGTGCGAAGATCGACGGCCGCAGCAGGCGGGGTGTGAGAACTGCAGGTTTGGTTCAACGCACGCTTGTATGCCATGTGAACCGCCCCGGGATTCCCGGGGCGGCTCAGCCTTACAGGCTGCCTCGCAATTGGCCGCGGCGCAGAAGTACGCTCCCACCAGCATCAGGCTGGAGTACGAGAAGGTTTAGGCAAACTATGCGCTCAACCGGCCCCGCGGGGGCATGTTGCGTTCAAACCGACCGCTGTCGGTCGGCGGCGGCTTGGCACGGCGTTAGACGATCGGGAGCAGAGTCGATGATGCAACCAAACACGAGACCTGGTCGGCTCCACTACGAGCTCATCCGGGGCCTGGTCGAGACGTGCTCGATCCCATCCCGCGACGAGCTGCAAGCGCGGCTGAGCTGCTCCTCGCCGGAAGAACTCGACCGTGCGCTCGAGGAACTCGCGGAACTTCACGGCGTCGTCCTCCACCCGGCGAGCCATGACGTATGGGCGATTCATCCGTTCGCTCTTGCGCCAACTCCGTTCCTGGTCGAGTCCGGTGAGAAGAGATGGTGGGGCAACTGCGCCTGGTGTTCGCTCGGCATAGCCGTACTTGTCGGTGGGCCTTGCTTGATCACGACCACGCTCGGCGCGGAGAGCGAACAAGTTCAGTTGATCGTGGAAAATGGCCGAGTAAACAGGAGTGACCTGGTAGTCCATTTTCCGATCCCTATGACTCGGGCCTGGGATAACGTTGTCTACACCTGCAGCACGATGCTCCTGTTCAGAGACGAGAGCCACGTCGCGGATTGGAGCGCTCGGTATCGGATCCCTCGTGGCGACATTCAGCCGGTGGCAAAGGTGCTTGAACTCGCGAAGCGCTGGTATGGGGAACATCTCAGCCCTGATTGGACGAAGAAGAGCCTTGATGAGGCGCGTGCCATCTTCGCCGACCTGGGGTTCAGCCATCCTGTTTGGTCTTTGCCGGCCACGCAGGGACGGTTCTGAGGTAAAGACCGGTCCAACGGATGTCGATTTTGTAATGGGCCATTCGACCAACGGGCGCAATAGCACAAGCCGTAAGGGGCCAGCAGAATGCGCGACTGGAGTGTCGAATGATCCCGACCATCACCGCTTTTGAGCAGTCGCCTGATCGCGGCCAGGGGCTGGCACGTGACATGCCCGTGCGTTGGGCGCTTGAGGAGGTTGGCCAGTCGTATGACGTCCGCCTGGTTTCATTCCGTGCGATGAAGGAAAGCGCTCACTGCGCCCTTCAACCTTTTGGACAGATTCCCACCTACGAAGAAGGCGATCTCGTTCTGTTCGAATCGGGCGCCATCGTATTCCATATCGCGGATCGCCATGCCGGCCTGTTGCCGAAAAATGCAGGCGCACGGGCACGCGCGATCACATGGATGTTCGCCGCGCTCTCCACGGTGGAACCGGTGATCGTTCAGCGCGAAGTCTCGATGTATTTGGAGAGTGACAAGGTTTGGCACCGGGAGCGACTGCCAATCGTCGAGAACGGCATCCGTAGTTGCCTTGACAAGCTTTCCGCTCGACTCGGCGATCACGAGTGGCTCGATGGTGGGTTCAGCGCCGGCGATCTTCTGATGGTGCAGGTTCTACGTAGGCTGAACGGATTGAGCATCTTCGAGGACTACCCGAACCTTGTAGCCTATGTTGGCCGCGGCGAAGCGCGGTCGGCCTTTAAACGGGCGTTCGAGGCTCAATTGGCGGTTTTCACCGGTACGTCTTCGTCATCGATTGAGGAGGATAGCGGCGCAATCTGACGAAAAGGATGGCGGACATGGACCGATCTCCGCCTTTCCGCAGTAGATCAGCCCCAAGTCCGACGCACTGCACCAGCAGTTCATTCAAGCCGAACCCGCTGCGCGGGTCGGGCCAGGCGCTTCAGGAGACTACATGGCCACCACAGTCGTTCTTAAAGCAATCGCTGTCTGGGTCGTCATCCTGCTTCTAGCGATCATCAATGGCGCTGTTCGGGAGGCCGTCCTGCTTCCTGGGCTGGGCGCTCCTTCAGGGCTGGTGCTGAGTGGCGCTCTGCTTTCCGCGATGATCTTGGCTACTGCCTACCTAACGCTGCCTTGGCTTGGCACTCGCCCCCCGTCTCATCTGTGGGGCATCGGCATTGGGTGGCTCGTACTTACCCTCGTCTTCGAGTTCTCGTTCGGTTTGTGGCAGGGCAAGTCCTGGTCAACCCTGTTGGAAGCGTACACTTTCAAGGACGGCAACCTCTGGCCCTTGGTGCTCATCGTCGTTGCATCGGCGCCCAATGTTGCCGGCAAGCTTCGGGGTTGGCCCTAGCGTGGGCAGCGCCGAACAGTTCGTTCAAGCCGATGCCGCTTCGCGGCACGGCTCAACTCAGGCGCCAGACCGCTGGGGAAAACCAGCTTGCTCGGAGAAAGCAAATGATCGAACTTCCAATAAAAGACCCGTGCGACCTTTGTGAAGGGATGGCAGGCCGCGAAGAAAGGTGGGCGATCATCGACGAGAGCGAACATACATTAACCGTGATCAATCCGTGGCAATTCGAAGTTGGCCAGTGCTGCGTTATCACACGTCGGCATGTCGCGACGCTGCTCGATCTTTCTGCCCAGGAGTGCGGGGCTATACTGGTCTCGGCAAAAAGAGTTGCAGAGGCGCTCGTCAAGATTTATCGGCCGCTTGGAATACTTACGTTCCAAAACAATGGGGTCTTTAGTGGGCAGGAAACACCGCACTTCCATTTCCATGTCGTGCCTCGGCAGAAGGGCAGTGACTGGGGTATAGGTCCGCCTCAACTCGCAACCTTCGATGGCGCCGGACGCAAGAGGGGTGTCTCCCACGATCCAAGCGGGGATGCACAGCGTCGAGAACGAGTTCAAGTTTCTGCCAAGCAACTTACTGAAACCGCAGACCTAATTCGTTCGAATCTGCCGGAGTAGCTCCGTTGTTGTAGGGCTCGGGCTCAGGTGTTGGACTTCACATGACACACCGACACTGTCCGCCACCAACATGCTGCATTGGCAGACGTGGCCTAAGCGCGCACAATTCGCTTGCAGCTTTCTGGAGGGGCTTAGCTCGAACGTTTGGCGACAACTGCGTCCGTGACAGCACGGACCCGTCACCGGGCATGAGATCCATGGACTTGACGTACCTAGCCGTGGATGCGGGCCACTGATCGTAGTGAGGCGAAACTCCACGGTTCGCACGATGTAACCAGGCCGGAAGAGGATATCTCCGATGATCGTTTCCGAAGTCCTCGCTCTGCTCGACGCCGAACGCGACGAGCGGGGCATGAGCAACTGGGAGAAGCTGGGCTCGAGCACCGCGGGGATGAGAAGTTACGGAATTGGGCTCACTCGGCTGCGCAAGCTGGCCAAACGGATTGGGCGCAACCGGCAGCTCGCGCACGCGCTCTGGAAGACCGACGTTTATGAAGCCAGAGTGATCGCGCTGCTCGTCGACGATCCCGCGCAAATCACTCGTGAGCAGGCTGAGAAACAGGTCGAGGAGTTGACCGGCGGCATGCTGGCGCACGTGTTCGCTTCCTGCGACGCAACGCTCGCGAAGACGTCATTCGTGGTCGAGCTTGCCGACCAGTGGGTGAGGAGCGACGACCCCGTACGCCGCGATTGCGGTTATGGCCTGCTCTATGAGGCGTCGAAGTTTTCCGGCAAGAAGGCGCCGAGCGAGGCGTTCTTCCTTGCCCATGTCGAGCGCATCGCGGACACGATCGGCACGGAGCCGGAGCGGGTCCGCCTTTCGATGGGCGCGGCGCTGATGGGGATCGGAAAGCGGAGCGCTGTGTTGAACGAGGCGGCTCTGAAGGTTGCGCGGGATGTGGGTCCGATCGAATTCACCTCCGCCAGTGGCGAGTGCGAGCCGTTCGACGTCGTAAAGCATCTGACCAGCGACCGGCTGAAGGAGAACTTGGGAGTGTAGGTGTGGCGGGAATGGCAGCACCGACGGCATCGGTCGGAGCGAGAACGAATAGAGTGCTGCTCCTCGTGAACCGTCGCCGAACAACAGCATGCAGCTGACAGTGCAGCGCGGCGCAGTTGATGCTGAGCGGGTGTGCCGGCATGGCACAGGACTACGTAGGTGAACGTCCTACGGCCAGGTGTTCGCAGAGCGGTAGGCAAGGAGAAGGGCAAAAGCGTCGTCGCGAGGCGGGGTCTGGAGGCAGCCCAATCCGAAACCGCGAGCGATGTGCAAGAACGGGATCTGAGGCGTGATACACCCGGGGTTCGTACGGTCCGGGCGTTGACCCACCGCGAGTGATCGCCTACGGTGCAAATTCGACAAATGCCGGAACATGCCCATGTCCGAGGAGCCCGTCGTGCGCCCAGGCCGCTGTAGCGTTGCCGCATTCCTGCTGCTTTTCCTGCTGTCGCTGGCCGCCGTCGCCGTCGCCGTTGCCACGCCCGTCAATCCCGGTCATGCCGGCCACTGGTCGGCGCCCGAGCGCGACGGCGAGGGCTGGGTGCTGGAGCTGCTCGATGCCGACACCGCGCTGCTGTACTGGTTCACCTATGACGAGACCGGCAACCAGCGCTGGCTGACCGCGGTCGGCCAGGTGCAGGCGGATGGCGATGGCGCCCGGCTCGATTTTCCGCAGTTGGTGGTCACTCGCGGCGCGCGCTTTGGTGCCGACTTCGACCCCGACGCCGTGGTCCGGGAAGCGGTCGGCAGCGCGCGCCTGGAGTTCGAAGGCTGCGACCAGGCCCGTTTCGACTACCAGGCGTTCGGGCAGTCCGGGACGCTGCAGTTGACCCGTCTGGCGCATGTGATGGCAGCGGACTGCGAACGCCGGCATGGCGTTCCGGGCCGGCCGGCGGCCGGCCACGCCGGATTGAGCGGCTCCTGGTTCGATCCGGACCGCAGCGGCGAGGGCTTCACCCTGCAGTGGATCAATCCGACCCAGGCGATCCTGATCTGGTTCACCTACGACAGCAGCGGCCGCCAGTACTGGATCTTCGGCGAAGGTCTGCTGGATGGCGAGGGGCGCATCGTGGCGCAGATGCACGCGACCCGCGGTGGCCGCTTCGGCGCCGACTTCGACCCGGCTGCGGTGGAGCGCTTCGCCTGGGGTGAGGTGACCCTGACCATCGACTGCGCCGGCGGCTTCGCCGACTACGCCTCGGTGCTGCCGGTATTTGGCAGCGGCCGGCACGACCTGCAGCACCTCACCGCCATCGCCGGCGTGCCCTGTCCCTGGCAGCCGCCCAGGTTGACCGACCTGTACGACGTCGAGTTCGTCGAATTGCCAAGCCGCATTGCCGAGCCGGACTGGTTGGCAGCTGTCATTCTCGATCGCAGCTACATCAACGATGCGGGGGCCGTGTGGGCGGCCGGGGGGCCGGCAGGGTCCCTCGGGCTGCCACAGGCGTTGGGGCTCGCACCAGGTGATACCGTCTGGCGCAGGCTGGGAATGATCAGGGACGTGCTGCATCTGGCCGCTGGAGCCCAGGGCGATGTCGTGATGGCAACCCAGCGTGCGGGCATGTTTGAAGGTCTCCGCACGCTCCGATGGGACGGAGAGGAATGGCATGCCGTCGATCCTGAAATCAGCGATGGAGATCTCCTGGAAGGCATGTCGGCCAATGGTCGGGCGTTGTTGATCTCCCGCTCCGCGGGTGGATCCGCCTTCCCTCGACAGTTTCGCTGGGATGAGGTCAACGGGCGTCAGGAGCTGGCTCGGGGAGGCTATTCTTCTGCAATCGCAACGATGTTGGGCGACAACAGCGGTCCGCTGGTAGGCCGGGTCAGCGCGGCACCCGGCTCCGCAGCGGCCGACCAGATGGCCGTGGTCTGGACGGATCCCCGACAGCCCCCGCAGCGGCCGCCCGGCCCGCTGATGGATCCGGACAACCCCGGCTCGCTGCGCTGGATACTGGTCAGCCCCTCGGCCTGCTCCAGCGACTGCGGGATCATCTTCGGCGACGATGCGGTGGCGGGTGACGACGCGACGCAGTTCCGCGCCGAGCCGTGGTACCTGCTTGCCGATGGCCGCAGTGCCTTCCTCGGCCAGGTGAATGCGGGATCGCAGACCCGGTATGCGATCAGGGGCGGCGCCCAGGACGGCAGCCTGGTGGCGGGCCGGATCTCGTTGCCTCGAGCAAGCGCGTTTGCGGCGGGAACGGTCGACGGGTTTATCTGGACACCGCTGACCGGCATGTCGGCCCTTGGCACCTTCCTGCAGGACGGCGGGTTGCCGGTGGACGACTGGGTTTCGGGCGAGATCCGGATCGTATCGCCCAATGGACTTCGCATGGTGGTGAGATTCCAGACCGGCGAACCGCGTCACGGTCTTGGGCTGCTGACCCTGGTGCCGCGGGGAGACTGATCGCCAGTCCACGGCGGGCGCCATCCTGGGCCAGCTTGTATGCGTGCCTACAGCCGAGCGAGGGCCGAACGTCCGGATGAGCCAGGTTTGACCCGGTAGCACGATTCGTCTACGGTCGCAAAGGCGACAATGTCGCAGCATCGCCATGGTCATGGACACCTTCGCGGCCCGCAGCCGCTGCCGGGCTGCCGTGGCTGCCGGGCGGGGCTACTGGGACCGGGGCTCCTGGGACAGCCAATTGCCCTCCCTGCTGCCCCCGCTGGGATGTGAACTTGCCGGCCTTCTTGCCCCTTTTTCCTGCTTATATAGAATTTCAAAGGGATTGAAGCTGACGTCAACACCGGACCCGACAGCGACCACCGATTCAACAAGGAAGTGTGGGGGCAGTTCCACCGTGAAGTGACTGTCGTCCAAGGTCAGTTCGAGTATTTGCCCCGGTCTTATTTGCATTGACAACGCGATTGGTCGGCCGACAGCGCCCGAAAACTCCAGGTAATTGGGTTCCTTGGTATCAATGTTGTAAAAAATCGCGATGATCTGACCATTGCGACGATTGGCTTGGAGTGCCACGGACAGCCATTCCGCATCTCCTGCCGCATCTTTCCGGCCGTATAGGTTCACGCGAGCAAGCGCTGCCCATTTGTCGCGCGGACGACCGTGTGTTTTCTCGATCTCGATCGTGGCGTTCACGCCGACGAAATGTTCGATGCCGCTGCGCTCCCAGTCAGTGTACTGGCCTGATGCGCCTCCCAGGTTCATGCGATGTCGGTCGACTGTCAGGACCGGCTCATCGGAAGATTGCGCTGTCCCTCCCGCAATCAGAAGCAGTATGCAAAGAGCGATCGTTTTAATATGACTATTCATTTTTCTACGCTCCTCAATCGAATCCATCTACCAAAGAATTGGTTCAGCAAGGTTCGAAGCCAATACCCAGCAACCGAAGGAATGTGCTCCGGGCCGGGCTAGCCCTGCTCCTGGGAGTCGCCCCGACTTTGCCGGGGCAGGTGCGCCCGTAGGGGCATCGTATAAGCGCGGTGGAAGTCCGCGATTGACCCCGAAGCAGGAGGCGGCTGCGTTGTTGTGAGGCGGGATGGAGAGCCACTGGAGACGAGCTGACAGTCCGTAGTTGAACCTGGTCCTTACGGTCTCCGCGGGGCAGCGATCTCTACAGGGCGAACATCCGAAGCGGCATCCACACACCATCGCCACCATGATGAGATTTTCGGTCAAGGACACGAAGCCCAGCGGTACCTGGCTGTCACCGCCAATGCAGGCGCATTTGAGCTCGCGCTTGTCAACGTACACAGCCTTGAACACCGACACGGCGCCAACGCTGCCGATAAACAGCGCCACGGGCGCCGCCACCCACACCAGCCCGCCGGCGAGCATCAGCCCGCCGGCGGCGGTTTCTGCATACGGGTAGAAGTAACTGTAGGGCACGTACCGCCGGGCCA
>CAZFUH010000131.1:0-10843 GCA_964522235.1 uncultured Rhodanobacteraceae bacterium | reverse complement strand
CCTCGATCGACCAGCCGGTGCGTTCCCGCAGCAACTCGGACTCGTAGTCGTTGACGGTGACGTAGTCGGCCAGTTCGACGAAGTGCCGAAACTCCTGACCATTGAACAGCGGCATCGCCTGGCCGGGGTCGAAGATGAATGGCACGCCGCGTTCGGAGAACTGTTGCGCGTGCTGGATCATTGCCGCCTTGCAGTCCGGCGCGACGATGCCGAAGTCGATCTTGTCGACGGTGCGCACCTGGTTGCGGTAGGACTCCATCATCGCGCCGGGATGAAATGCGGTGATCTGATTGTCGTCCAGGTCAGTGGTGATGAATGCTTGGGCGGTGAATTGGTCGTCGAGTTCGAGAACTCGATCGAGAGGGATATCCAGGGCTTCGAAGTGCTTGCGGTAGGGACCGAAGTCGCTGCCGACGGTGGCCATCGGTAGCGGACTGCCGCCGAGCAGCTTCAGGTTGTAGGCGATGTTGCCGGCGCAGCCGCCAAATTCGCGCCGCATCGCCGGCACCAGGAAGGCGACGTTCAGCATGTGGACTTTGTCCGGCAGGATGTGGTTTCGGAAACGGTCTTCGAACACCATGATGGTGTCGTAGGCCAGCGAACCGCAGATCAATGCCGACATCAGTGCACTCCAGTCAGATTGGAAGGCTTGACCTGGGTGCGTGGGCCAGCCGTGGTCGATCTCAGGCTTCGCCGCACGGCGCCGGCGTCGAGCCGTGGTTATCAAGATTTCGTTAAGAGTCGTACGTCCACGATCGTCGTTGACCAGGTCGGGTCGACGCGCCGGACATGGATCGCTTGCCGCGCCCACACGCGGCCTTTACATTATCGCACCTTTGCCGGCCAAAACGGTCCATACTCCCCCCCTCATGTTCAAGACCCTGCGTGGCTTCTTCTCCAACGACCTGTCGATCGATCTCGGCACGGCCAACACTCTGATCTATGTTCGCGGCCAGGGCATCGTCCTGAACGAGCCTTCGGTGGTTGCGATCCGTCAGGATCGCGGCCCGGGCGGTCCGCGATCGGTTGCTGCTGTCGGCAGCGAAGCCAAGCGCATGCTTGGCCGGACACCCGGCAATATCGTCACGGTGCGACCGATGAAGGACGGCGTCATCGCCGACTTCACCATGACCGAACAGATGCTGCAAACCTTCATCCGGAAGGTCCACAAGTCACGCTTCCTGAGGCCCAGCCCCCGCGTCCTGGTCTGCGTTCCGTGCGGATCGACCCAGGTCGAGCGGCGAGCGATCAAGGAATCGGCGGAAAGCGCCGGCGCCCGCGACGTCTTCATCATCGAAGAGCCGATGGCGGCAGCGATCGGCGCCGGGATCCCGGTTGCTGAAGCCCGTGGCTCGATGGTCCTGGACATCGGCGGCGGCACCTCGGAAGTTGCCGTGATCTCGCTGAACGGCATCGTCTATTCGCAATCGGTGCGCATCGGTGGTGATCGCTTTGATGACGCGATCATCAACTACGTGCGGCGCAGCCACGGCACCTTGATCGGCGAGACCACGGCGGAGCGGATCAAGGTTGAGATCGGTTGCGCCTATCCGCAGTCGGAACTGCGCGAGATCGAGATCTCCGGGCGCAATCTCGCCGAAGGGGTGCCGCGCATGATCACGATCAACAGCAATGAGATCCTGGAAGCGCTGCACGAACCGCTGTCCGGTATCACCTCGGCGGTTCGCGGTGCGCTGGAGCGGACACCGCCGGAACTGTGTTCCGATGTCGCCGAGCGCGGCATCGTGCTGACTGGAGGCGGTGCCCTGTTGCGCGATCTGGATCGCCTGATCTCGGAGGAGACCGGCCTGCATGTCCAGGTTGCCGAGGAACCATTGACCTGCGTCGCTCGCGGCGGCGGCCGCGCCCTGGAACTGATCGATCAGGGCTACGGCAACGATTTCTTCGCCGCGGAGTGACGGCGGCGGTAGCGTACCGACATGGCGATCACCGGCGACAAGCCGCCCCTGTTCGCCAGCGGCCAGGCCGACACGCTGCGCCTGATCATCTACCTGACTGCCGCGGTCGCGCTGATGGTGACCGACCATCATGGCCAGTATCTGCGCCATGTCCGGTCGGCGTTGTCGACCCTGGCAATGCCGCTGTATCGCGTCGCGCAGGCGCCGGTCGAAGGGGCAAAGTGGCTGTACGCGGCCGGTGGCGAGCGCGTCGACCTGAAACGGGAAAACGATGCCTTGCGTGCCGAGCTGTTGCTGGCACAGGCGCGCTTGAATGCTGCACGCATCGAGATCGAGCAGAACCAGCGCCTGCATGAGTTGCTGGAAACAGCGCAGCGACACCGGCTTGCCGGACGCATGGTTCAGGTGTTCGACATCGACATCGATCCCTACCGGCAGCGGCTATTGCTCGATGGCGGCAGCGGCACCGGCATCCGCGTCGGCCAGCCGGTGATCGACGCCTGGGGTGTTGTCGGCCAGATCATCGCGACGGTGCCGACCAGTAGTACCGTACTGCTGCTGACTGACAGTGAACATGCGGTTCCAGTTCGCAATGTCCGCACCGGTCAACGGGCAGTCGCCTACGGTCAGGGCCGCGACGATCGTATTCTGCTGCCGACGCTACCGATGAACAGCGATCTGGAGATCGGCGATGTTCTGGTCACGTCGGGGCTGGGCGGGCGCTTTCCGTCCGGGTTTCCGGTGGCAGTGATCCGCGAGGTCGGAACCGACGCCAACGGCAACTTCGCCCAGGCGTGGGCTGAGCCGTATGCGCAGCTGCGACGCAGCTCGGAACTGCTGCTGTTGGAGGACGCCCGCGAACCCGACTCCGCCCCCGATCCAAGCAGTGATGCCGAAGACGCCTCGGCAGCGGATCCCGGTTCCGCCGAGGTCAGGTCGGACAGCGGTGAAGGAGATCGGTCATGACTGCGTCGCGCAACGCAACCGGCACCTTGGTTCTGGCCGTGCTGTTGGCCTATCTGCTGACCCTGCTGCCATTGCCCGGCGTGCTGATCTACGGCAAACCATTCTGGCTTGGCCTGTTGGTCATTTGGCTGACGCTGGAACGGCCGCAAAGCGGCACCCTCGGACTGGCTTTTGCGCTTGGACTCGGTGCCGACGTGCTGCTCGGCACCTGGTTTGGCGAGCACGCGTTCCGTCTGGTGGTGATCGCGTTTATCGTCCGTCGCTTCCGTTCCCGCCTGCGCTTTTTTCCTCTCTGGCAGCAGACCTTGGCGACCGCGGCATTGCTGCTCAACGACCGGATCGTGATTCTGATGCTGCGCAGCTTTGACTCGGCGGTGGTGCCGGATGCCGCGTACTGGCTACCGGCCCTGACCGGGGCCTTGTTGTGGCCATTGCTGGTGATCGCAGTCGACGATCTGCGCCAGCGCTCACGCATGCGGCCACAGTGACGGCGATGCGGACGACCGGACTGCACGATCCGATCAAAGACCATCTGCGTGAAGCGGCGCAGTTCCGCAGTCGTGTCATCCAGGCGTTCGCGTTCGTCCTTGTTGGTCTGCTTGGGTTGGTCGGGCGCTACGCTTGGCTGCAGCTCAAGCACCACGAGGAGTATGCGACCCGAGCCGAGAGCAATCGGATCAAGCTTCAGCCAGTGGCGCCGGCCCGTGGGCTGATCTACGACCGCAACGGCGAGCTGCTCGCCGACAACCAGCCGGCATTTCGTCTCGAACTGGTCCCGGAACGGGTCGTTGACCTGGCCGCGACCCTGGCTGAACTGACCCCGATGCTGGGTCTGGACGAGGAGGATCTGCGTCGGTTTCGTGAGCAGTATCAAAGCGCCCGTCGCTATCACGCCGTGCCGTTGAAATTTCGCCTCGACGAACTGGAACTGGCCCGATTCGCAGTCAATCAGCATCGTTTCCCGGGTGCCCAGGTGACGCCATATCAGAGCCGGCACTATGTCCATGGCCCGCTGTATTCGCATTTGATCGGTTATGTCGGTCGAATCGACAGTGGCGATCAGGACCGACTCGATCCACGTCGCTACAGCGGCAGCACCCATACCGGCAAGACCGGGCTGGAGCGCTATTACGAGGATCTGCTGCATGGCACTGCCGGGTTGGAACACGTCGAAACCCATGCCGCCGGCCGGCCGCTTCGCGTGCTGTCACGGACGCCACCGCAGCCCGGCCAGCACTTGTATCTGACCATTGACCACCGATTGCAATCGGCAGCCGAGCAAGCGTTTGACGGCGAGTACGGCGCGGCAATGGCCGTCGATCCCCGCAGCGGCGAGGTTCTGGCCATGGTCAGTCTTCCTGGTTTCGATCCCAATCCATTCGTCGGCGGCATCAGCCGGGCTGCGTACGCCGCCCTGTTGGAGTCGCCGGATCGGCCCCTGTTCAATCGCGTCGTCCAGGGCGGCTACGAGCCGGGCTCGACACTGAAGCCGCTGCTGGTGGTGGCGGCACTGGAACTGGGGGTGCGCAGGCCCGGTGAGCGAACCCTGTCGACCGGCCAGTACCGATTGCCAGGACACAATCAGGTCTACCGCGACTGGCGCGCCGGGGGTCATGGCCTGATCGATGCCCACGAGGCGATCGCGCAGTCGGCCAATACCTATTTCTATCGCCTGGCTGTCGATCTGGGTGTCGATCGCATGAGCGAGTACATGGCCGGTTTCGGATTCGGTGAGCCGACGGGATTGGACATGATCGGCGAAGCCCGCGGGGTACTGCCGTCGCGGCAGTGGAAGCGGGACCAGCTGAATCAGACCTGGTACCTGGGCGAGACGGTCATCGCCGGTATCGGTCAGGGCTACTGGGTCACTACGATGCCGCAGCTGGCGCAGGCGATCGCCATGTTGGCTCAGTACGGGCGCAGGGCACCGCTGCATCTGCTGCGGGCGACCCAGGCCGGATTCAATGACCCGCTGCACATGCACGATCCCGGACCGGTTCAGCAGATGCCGGTTCGTGATCGCAGCAACTGGACGGTTGCAATCGAAGCTATGGAGGCTGTGGTGCACGGCAGCACCGGCACCGCCCAGGCGATCGGTCGCGATGCTCCGTATCGGATAGCCGGCAAGACCGGTACGGCTCAGCGGGTGTCGCGTCGTGAGGGGCAGCCCGCTGGCGAACTGGCCCGACATCTGCGTCATCAGGCGCTGTTCGTGGCGTTCGCGCCGGTGCAGTCGCCGCGAATCGTAGTCATCGTCGTCGTTGAAGGCGGCGGCAGTGGTTCGCGGGCGGCGGCACCTGTGGCCAGGCGCATCCTGGACGCTTGGTGGCAGATCGATGGCAACCGCGACCAGCCGGCGCACGCGATCGCCGGATCGGAGCCGGGATGAACCGATACCGGGTCGATCGTCGCGAGCCCTGGCTGGGGCTGGATCCGTGGTTGCTGCTTGGTCTGCTGGTGCTCGCCGGGACCGGATTGGCGGTGCTTTACGGCGCCAGCGGCGGCGATGCCGGACTGGTCGGCAAACAGGCGCTGCGCTTCGGCGCGGGACTACTGGTGATGCTGGTGCTCTCGCGCATGCCGCCATCGGCATTGATGTTCTGGACGCCGTGGCTGTACGGCGGCGCCTTGATCCTGCTGATCGCGGTTGCCTTGTTCGGTGAAGGTCGTGGCGCGCAGCGCTGGTTGGACCTGGGCCTGGTGCGCTTTCAGCCTTCGGAGCTGGCCAAGCTCGGGCTGCCGATGATGCTGGCCTTTGTTCTGCATAGCCGGCCGCTGCCACCGCGTCCCGCGGTCTTGATCCTGCTGGTACTGCTGATCGCCATGCCGGTTGCGTTGATTGCACAGCAGCCGGACATGGGTACGGCGGTCCTGGTCGCGCTCAGCGGCCTGTTCGTGATCTTTCTGGCCGGTCTGTCGTGGCGCTGGATCCTCGCCGCCATCACCTTGGCCGGGCTCGCGGTTCCGGTCGTCTGGCAGTATTTCATGTTCGAATATCAGCGCAATCGTGTGCGAACGTTTCTCGACCCCGGCTCCGATCCGCTCGGCCAGGGCTGGAACATCCTCCAGTCGCAGATTGCGGTGGGTTCTGGCGGCATCCACGGCAAGGGCTATCTTGCCGGCACTCAATCCCAGCTCGATTTTCTGCCGGAACACACCACCGACTTCGTGTTTGCCGTGTTCGCTGAGGAATTCGGCTTTGTCGGCGTTGTCCTGATGCTTGGGCTGTATGGCTTGCTGATTGCACGCACCCTGGTCATTGCCGCGCGGGCTCGGCAAAGCTATTCGCGGCTGTTGACCGGTTCGATCGCGTTGACGTTTTTCGTCTACGTTCTGGTCAACGGCGCCATGGTCGCCGGACTGTTGCCTGTGGTCGGCATGCCGATGCCGCTGATCAGCTATGGCGGCACTTCGGCAGTGACCATCCTGGCCGCGTTCGGCATGGTCTTGTCAGCCCATCGACACTACAAGGCGCAGGCGTTGTGAGATCTGCAGGGCGGGAAATCGGCGAGCTCAGTCAGGTACCATCAGCATCATTGAACCTCGCCAGGAGGCGGAACAGAAAATGGTGCGATTGAGAGTACTGGCCGGGGCGGTGGCCCTGATTCCCGCCTTGGCATTGGCCGGTTTTCCCGGACAGGCCGAGTTCGTCGCCGAGCTCGCACAAGAATCCGGGATTCCCGCCATCGAGATCGAAGCCACGCTCGCTGGTGCCCGCAAGCAGCAGAGCATCATCGATGCAATCTCGCGTCCGGCCGAAGCCCGGCCCTGGCACGAGTACCGGCCGATCTTTCTGAATCAGGCCCGGATCGACGGTGGGCTGGCGTTCCTGCGCGAACATGGCGATCTGCTGGATCGGATTGAACACGATACCGGCGTTCCGGCAACCTTGATCACCGCGATCATCGGAGTCGAAACCAGTTATGGCAAGGTCACCGGCCGCTACCGGGTGCTCGATGCCCTGGCCACCCTGGGCTTCCACTATCCGCCTCGCGCCGAGTTTTTTCGCAGCGAACTCAAGCACCTGTTCCAGCTCGTCCGTGAGGAGAACCTGGATATCAGCGACCTCCACGGGTCTTATGCCGGTGCCATGGGCTGGGGTCAGTTCATTCCATCCAGTTATCGTCACTACGCCGTCGATGGCGACGGCGATGGCCGTCGCGACCTGTGGAATTCGGTGTCGGATATTGCCGCCAGTATCGCCAACTACTTCGTCGAACATCGCTGGGCCGACGGCGGTCTGGTCGCGTTGCCGGCGCACGCGGGACCGGAGGTCGAGCCGTTCGAACGCGACGGACTGAACCTGAACACCACACTTGGCGCGTTGCGGGCGATGGGTTACCAGGTCGAGCACGACGACGACGACGAACTTCCAGCGACTCTGCTGCGGCTCGACGGCCGCGGCGGAGACGAGCACTGGGTGGTGTTCCACAACTTCTACGTCATCAGTCGCTACAACCGCAGCCCGTTGTACTCGCTGGCCGTGCACCAGTTGGCCCAGGAGCTGGCCGCCAGCCGCCGTGGCGGCCTGGTGCGTCGCTGATTCGGATATGAGCGGTGAGCTGACTTCAGCGCGACTGGCGGTCACAACTGGAACCTGCAAGTGCGACCGACGCCCCTGAATCTGAGCGCATGCCTGTTCCTGATGCTGTTCGTGGCGCTGCTGGCGGCCTGTGGCAGCCGCGGCAAGCCACGGCCGGTGGCGCCGTCTCCGTCCTCGCCGCTGCCGGTCGCAGCCGATCCGTGCGCAGTCGTCTACGAACATGACGATGCTGATTACACCGCTGGCGGGTTGTATCGGCCTGGTCAGCGCGACCATGCGCCAGTCGGCCGGCCGGACCTGTCGCGGATCCCGGAGCCGGTGCCGCGCGTCGAGCCGCCCAGTCGCTACGGCAACCGCAGTCCGTACACGGTACTCGGCAAGCGCTACCACGTACTCGACGACCCGCGTGGGTTTCGCGAGCGCGGCCTGGCTTCCTGGTACGGTGCCAAGTTTCACGGCCGTGCGACTTCGAGCATGGAGCCGTACGACATGTGCAGCTTCAGCGCCGCGCACAAGCACTTGCCGTTGCCGAGCTACGCCCGCGTGACCAATCTCGAGAATGGTCGCAGCGCCGTGGTCCGGATCAATGATCGCGGTCCGTTCCATGACGGCCGGGTGATCGATCTAAGCTATGTCGCGGCATTGAAGCTTGGTGTCTACGAAACCGGCACCGCCTTGGTCGAGGTGGAGGCGATCGCGCCGATGGCCCGGCTCGAGGTCCCGGCGAGCGCGCCGCTGGCGTCAGACGGCGGTTACTATCTGCAATTGGGCGCCTTCGCCGAGCGTGCCAATGCCCAGGCATTGGGCCAGCGCGTTCGAGCCGTCGGCGAGCCGGTTGCGATCTCCGAGGCTTGGGACGGTGCGCGGCGCCTGTACCGGGTCCGGGTCGGGCCATTGGCCGACGCACGGATGGCCGAGGAGATACGAGACCGTCTGCTGCGGCTGGGCTTCACCATTGGCGCGATCGTGATCGGCGACTGAACCGGACATGAGGCGGACGTGACCGGCGGCCGCGCTGCAAGTACCGTGTACGCTTCGTGAAGTCGATCCGGTCAGAATGTGCGGAGCGTCAACCCTTAGCGCGCGGTCGCTGCGGCACCGCGCGCGTCAGCCATGGAGAATCGTGTGCGTAAGACCCTGTTGTTCGCGTTGGCCCTGACCGCAACTGTGGCTGGCGCCCAGGCGCCGGTACCCAGCCTGCCGGAGCCGGCGCCAATTCCGGCTGCGCCGACGGTCTCAGCCAGCCCCCCCGAGGTGCCCGGTGCGGCCTGGCTGTTGATGGACCACGCCAGCGGCCGAATCCTTGCCGAGCACAACAGCCGTCAGCCCCTGCATCCGGCCAGCATTACCAAGGTCATGACCTCCTATGTGGTCGCCGATTCGCTGGCGCGCAACCAGATCAGTGCCGACGACGAGGTTTATGTCAGCGAGCGTGCTTGGCGCCAGGGCGGCGCCGGAACCGATGGTTCGTTCAGCGCACTGGAGGTCAATACCCGGGTACGACTGGAGGAAGTCGTCCGCGGCCTGGTCGTCCAGTCCGGGAATGACGCATCGATCGCTTTGGCCGAGCACATCGCCGGCAGCGAGGAGGCGTTCGCTGACCTGATGAATCAATACGCTCGACGACTGGGCATGCGCGACTCGCATTTCGTCAACTCGCATGGATTGACCGCCGAAGGTCATGTCATGAGTGCCCATGACATCGCCGTGCTGTCGCGCGCTCTGATCAGAGACTTTCCGGAGCACTACGCGTTGTACTCGACCAAGGAATACACGTATGGTGGCATTACCCAGCACAACCGCAATGGCCTGCTATGGCGTGATGCCAGCGTCGATGGCATCAAGACCGGCCATACCTCGGCCGCTGGCTACTGCCTGGCGGTTTCGGCCAAGCGCGGCGACCAGCGTCTGATTTCCGTGGTGCTGGGGATTCAGGGCAATCGCAGTGAAGGTTTCCGCCAGCGTGAGGAGGCGAACCAGGCGCTGTTGAACTGGGGCTTCCGCGCGTTCGAGACGCACCGTCTATACGATGCCGGCCAGACCGTCGCCGAACCGGAGCTGTGGCGTGGTGACAACGACAGCGCGCCATTGGCGGTCGGCGAGGATGTCTATGTCACGATCCCGCGCGGTCGCTACGACGCGCTCCAGGCCGAGATGGTGCTGCCGGAGTTGCTGATCGCGCCGCTGCAGTCGGGCCAGCGGATCGGCGCGGTGAAGATCAGCCTGGATGGAGAGCTCGTTGCCGAAGCGCCTCTGATCAGTCGCTCCGAGCAACCGCCCGCCGGCTTCTTTCGTCGCACCTGGCACGATATCCTGCTGCTGTTCCACTGACGAGCGGGCTGCATGAAGAATATCGAGGGCGAAGCCTACGAATTTCCCGGTGCCTTCGAGTTGTCTGCGATGGGGGCATCCGATGCCGGCATCGAGCAGGTGCTGCCGCAATTGATCGAAGCGGCGGGCGGCCAGGTGCTGGCCGGTTCGCTGACCGTCAAGCCCAGCCGCGCCGGCAACTATGTCGCGGTCCGAATCAGTTTTCTCGCCTCCGGTCGGACTCAGCTTGACGCCGTACACCAGGCCGTGCAGAACCATCCTGGGGTCAAATGGCTGTTGTGACTGGGCACGCGAACTTGGAGATCGCCGCATCTGCGGCAACGCTTCCTGTGCGCGATCTGGGCCGGCGGCCCTACGAACCGGTCTGGCGGGCCATGCAGCAGTTCACCGACAGCCGAGACCCGAATACTCCGGATCAACTTTGGCTGGTTGAACACGAGCCGGTGTTTACCCTCGGCCAGGCCGGCAAACCCGAACACGTGCTGATGCCGGGCAACATTCCGGTGCTGCCGGTCGATCGCGGCGGACAGGTGACCTACCACGGCCCCGGCCAGCGCGTCGCCTATCCGTTGCTGGATCTGCGCAGGCTCGGCATCGGCGTCCGCGAACTGGTGCTGCGCATCGAACAAGCCGTGATCGAGACCCTGGCGGTCTGGGAGATCGTCGGTACCCGTCGCAATGGGGCGCCGGGCATCTATGTCGGCGAGGCCAAGATCATGGCTCTCGGCCTGCGGGTACGCCGCGGCTGCTCGTTCCATGGCCTGGCCTTCAACGTCGACATGGACCTGTCGCCGTACGCCGGCATCAATCCGTGCGGTTACAAGGGTCTGGCCGTGACCCAGGTGCTAGACTGCGGTGGTCCGGGCACCTTGGCGGCCATCGATGCCGAGCTGGTGCCTCGCCTGGCGGCCCAGTTCGATCTGCGGCCGCAGTATCTACCCGCGTCCGAACTGATATGAGCAAGTCCATTCCCGTCCTGGTTGAAGGTGAACGGCAGATCGCCGCCGACAAGATCGCCCGCAACACCGCCCGTTTCGACAGTGATGCACCGGTGCTGCGCAAGCCGTCCTGGATTCGAGTGCGT
>CAZFUH010000130.1:0-10880 GCA_964522235.1 uncultured Rhodanobacteraceae bacterium | reverse complement strand
TGTGCTAGCGTGATCGGGCACGGATTCCTGGCGACCGGCGATGCTGATCGATTCCATCTCCACGGCGATCCTGTTGACGGCGGTCTCGGTCGCAATGGCGGTCGCGCTGTTGGCGACGTCGGTGCGGCAACCGTCACCGGTCGGCGCAGCCCAGAGGATCTGGGCATTGGCCCTGGTCTGCGCCCCGACCGGCTGGAGCCTGCTTGAGATCGCAAATACAGACGTTTCTCTCGCGCTGCTCGCGATCGCTGGCAAGGCACTGCTCTTCGCAGCGTTCGTGGGATATCTGCACGCGCTGATGGTGTTGCGCGGCAGCTTTCCATCGGCCACATGGCAGTGGCTGCCGGTACTGGCAGTGGTGCTGGCAACCACCGGCCTCTACCTGGTCTGGCCGGAGCGGTCGATTAGCAGCGGCGTGTTGTCGTGGCTGTGCGCGCTGACGGTGCTGGCCAGTGCCTTTACCGCCGGTCGCGATGCTCGCTCCGGCGGCAATCGACAAGGCAGACTGATATCGATCGCCTTTCTTGTTTCGGCCGCTGCGCTGATGATTCACGGTCTGATGGCAATTCTGCCCAACGATCCAGCTGGGATCTGGACTAGCCAGCCGTTGGCGCAAACTTTTCTGTTCGGGACGGCGATCGTCGCGCCGCTGGTCGCCAGCCTTGGTTTCGTGCTGATGTGCAGCGACCGCTTGTTCGGCCGCCTGGAAACCTTCGCCCACGTCGACGAGGTGACCGGGCTGGCCAATCGACAGACTCTGATGCAGCGGGCGCGCGGCATCGTTGCCGATGCCCGGCAACGAGGTATTCCCTGTGCCCTGCTCACCATCCAGGTCGATCCGCTCCGGGCCATCACCGACCGGCATGGCCGAGAGGCCGGCGATCAGGCCTTGGCCAGCATTGCCCGTACGCTGCGCTCGCACCTGCGAGCGGACGACTGTATCGGCCGCGGCAACGACGATGGATTCGCCGTACTCCTGCCTGGGCACAATCTTGAGGCCGGCCACGGCATCGGTCAGCGTCTGTGCCGAGGCGTTGCCGCAACCTGCATCGATACCGGCGGCGAGCGCCAGGGTCTGAGCATTTCGATCGGGGTAGCCGCCCTGCTTGGGGTCGAGGACACCCTGGACGCGATGTACCAACGCGCCAGCCTCGCCCTGGACCAGGCGCGGAACGACGGTGGCAACCGGGCCATCATCTACTGCATCGAGCCGTCGGCCTCGGCAATCCAGATCAGCGCCGCCTGACGGCCGCTGGCGGCGCCGTCGCGCCGGTAGGAGTAGAAACTGTCGACCTCGGTATGGGTGCAGCGATCGCCGCCATGGATGCGTTCGATGCCGGCTGCCCGTAGGCGACGTCGGGCGAGCGAATACAGGTCGCATCGCCAACGACCGGCAGCACTGGCCTGGAAGCAGGCCGCGGCCCCCGGCTCGGCCTCGACAAAGGCACGACGCACTTCGTCCCCGACTTCATAGCGCTGCGGCCCGATCGCCGGACCAAGCCAGGCCAGCAGACGCGTCGGCGCGACCGCCATCGCGGCAACGGTGTTCTCCAGCACGCCGGCACTCAGTCCACGCCAGCCAGCATGGGCGGCACCGATCACGCCACCATCGTCGCTGGCGAACAAGACCGGCAGGCAGTCGGCGCTGAGTACCGCCAGAACAATCCCTGGATTGGCGGTGACCGCGGCATCGACGCGAGGCTCGTCTTCGAAGCTGACAGCCGGTGGACGCGGTGCGAACACGCTCAGCACATCGCAACCATGCATCTGCTGCAGCCAGAGCGGCGCCGATGGCAGGTCGGCAACAGCGACCAGACGATCACGGTTGCCACGCACGATTGCCGGCGCATCGCCGCTGCGCGCACCGAGGTTGCAACGCTGGTACGGAGGCCGCGAGGCACCTGCCATCTGCCGCGTCGTGGCCAGAGCCCGTACCCGCGAAGATGCGGGCCAGTCCGGAACAATCATTCGTCTCGTAGTGTAGCGGCGAGCGTCAACGCCGGACGCCTGGCGCACCTGCCTCGAAGCCATCGGCAAAGATGAGTTCGTCGGCGACGCCGGGAAGATAGCGCGGATCGAACAGGCAGAACGCGGCCTTCGGTTGTGGCGGCCGACTGCCGGCGCAGCCGATCAGGGCTGCCGATACCGCGCCATTGTCCTGGATGCCGATCGTTGCGTCCGCGAGCACCGGGCCGGCGACCTGTTGGTACTGGATCGCGATCGCCATGCTGGCGTGGTACAGCACGACCTGAAAATCCAGTACGTCGGTTCCGGCCAGGCGCCGCCAGTTGCGCCAGTGCACGACGCTGCAGGCTTCGTCGTCGACCACCGCACTGGCGCGCGGGCAGATCTCGAAATGCTGCCACAGCAGCTGTCCGGCACTGCCTTGTTCGAGATCGTCGAGCAAGGCGTAGATGCGACCGAACCGGGCTCGGGAATTGTCGGGAATCACCGGCAACGGACAATCCGCCCGCCAGTGGCCGCCATCCTCGTCATCCAGGCTCGCCGCCAGCGCCACGTAGCCGTTGCTCGATACCGTCAGCGCCGTGCTGGCGGCGCCGTAAAACTCGAACGGCACCGGCAAGACCAGTTCGGCCCCGCCATCATCGCCGGCAGGCTCGCTGCCGCTGGCGACCAGGTTCAGCACTTCGCCGCTGAGGTTGAGATCGAGATACTCGTAGCTGCATCCAGGCTCGCCGCTGGCCAACGTGGTGTATCCATAGTCGTCCGGCGCCACCGGCAGCGGTCGCTGCGCCAGGGCCGGCGTCGCCGCCAACAACAGTGCCGTCAAGTTCACGCTCAGGATCATGCGCATCATGGCTGCTCCACTCGGACGCGAAATGCTTCCAGATTCTGGTCGGGGTTCTGTCCGGCCAGAATTTCTTCACCGGAAAGAAAGGCAAACACCGGCACGCTGTTGTTGATACCTCCGACCAGATTGATCACCGCCTGCTGCAAGGTGATCGTGCTCTCCAGCCCGGTCGGTCCGATCCGGTGACCGATTTCGACCGTGTTGCTGGCCAGGTTCAGCCGCTCGAACACAAAGTCGTCAATGACGCTGTCGCCGGCGCCACCGGCCTGTGGCGGAATCAGCTTGCGCAAGCCGACGTACCACTGGGTCGCAGGGCCATCGGTCCACTGCGTGGTGGTGCCGCCGGTGCAGTTGGCGTTGCCGCATGTGCGCCGGAACACGTGCAAGCCGCGATTGGTATCGGCCTGATTGGACAGGTAGTAGACGTTGCCATTGCTGGCGTTGTCGGCCCGGTCCATCTGCGGCGTGCTGTTGATCACCGGAGCGGTCGTGTTGGTGATCTGCGCGAAGCGGGTGCCGGCGGCACCGGAATTGCGGTAGCGGAAGATTTCGACATTGCCGTCGCCGTTGCCGCCGGTGTGGTTGCAATTGGACTCGAACGCGACGTAAACGCCATCCTGGCCGGAGCGGGTGTTCAGCGCCGGCGCGCGACCGATACAGCCGCCGCCGCCCTGGAACGCGGTGACCGCATTGGTGCCGCCGCCGGTCCAGAGCACGACCTTGCGGGCACCACCCGAGCCGGTCAAGGCGTTGCAGGTCGATTCGAAGGCAATCACACCGCCGCCGAAATTGATCGACGGATTGGTGTTTTCGCAGCCGCTGGTATTGGTCACCGTGACCAGGGTGCTGGTCTGCCGATCCCAGCGGTAGATCTCGGTGTTGTCAGTCTCGGTCAGACGCGCGGCGATCGCGACGTAACGCCCGATCGTAGTCACCGTGCCGGACAGCGCCAGCGCCTGCACCTCGCCGCCATCGTTCATCGGCAAGCCGGTGACGCGCAGCCAGCCACCCTCGTCGACACGCAGAAACACCTGCTCGACCAGGTTCGGATTGCTGCCGTCGAAGTTGGCGTTGCTGGCGAGTGCGAATACGCGACCGGTCGGATCGACCGCTAGACGCCGGGACTGCACCGGCCGATACTCCAGGCCACCGTTTTTCAGACGAACATCGCTGCCGGTGGTGCTGGTGCGCTGAACGATATTGAGCTGCCCGGCGGGATCGCAGCGTGGCACGACCTGGACGCGATCCAGAAACAAGGCACTGTCGAACTGTCGATCGCCCTGGTCGGCAACCCGGAACCGGATCGTGCGGGTGAACGGCGGACCTGGAAACTCCGGCAGGTCGATGCCGACACAGGCTCGACGGAATTCGCCGACGCCATAACGTAGCTGGGTGCCGTTGACCGGGCTGCCGGCGCGGTTGATCGTCCAGTTGACCACCGCGGTGCCGAGAAAATGCGCGTTGGTGAAGTTCGAGAAATCTTCCGGCACGTTGCGCGGCGCGCTGCGCGCGAACACGCGATTTTCGATCGTCGGATCGGCCGGAGGCGCACCCTGATAGATCATCACGTCGAACAGATCGTCGAATTGACCGGGCTGGTCCTGCTCGCTGCTCGGGAACGTCCAGTCGAACTCCAGCGCCGCCGGCCAGAACGGAATACTGACCGTGATGCTCAGGATCGCGATATCGGCCTCGGGCGTGGTGTTGGCGTCGATCAAGGCCGTCGGCGTGCACGCCGGCTGGAAAAGCCCGCCGCAAGCGGCGGTCGACGGCGTCGTCGACAGCACGGCGAACCATTGCCCATCGGGTACCCCGCCGGGAATGGTGCCGCTGACATGACTGGCCTGGATGGCGTCGACACGGTTGGTTCCGCCGACCGTCCAACCGGCTAGCGAACCGCCCTCGAAACTCGAGTTGGCGATGACCTGTGGCCAGACCGGGGCCGCCACTGCGGCGCCTAGCAGACCCAGCCAGATGCGATGTTTGGCGTTCATGCTTACTCCTCGGCCGTCGCCGGTGATCCTGGGACCGCGAGATCCTGTTCGAACAGAAATTCGCTTCTGATCTGCGCTGGACGTTCAACCAGGACCTGCTCCTCGCGCATCAGGCGCACGGTGTAGCTACCTGGAGCAAGTCCGTCGATTCGATAGTCGCCGAATTCGCTCGGCTGCGCCTGGTCGATCCGGCGCTGTTCGCTGTCGAACACCGCCACCGTCAGTTTCGAAACATCGAGCCCGTCGGCAACGGCAACCCGGCCGGCAAGACCGAGGCGAAGCAGAACTGGAAAACGGACCGAAGTGACTGCGCCGACCGCGACCTGAGCCCAGCGCCGGCCATCGTCGCTGACCGCCCATTCGATCGGCAGACCTTCCTCGTCCAGCTCGACCCGATAGACGCCGGGTGCCAGGCCGGCGACGTGGAAGCGTCCCTGCGCGTCGGTGCGGGCGCGCGGCTGGCCGTTGATCCTGACCACGACGCCGGCACGACCGATCGCATCGCCATCGAGCCCGACGATTGCGCCACCGAGTGCGCCGCTGTGGTTGCGCGCCGGCCCGCCGCCTCGGGTAAACCGGCCGCCGCCGGCTCGACCCAGATCGAACAGCAGCGACAGCTGCGCGCTGGTGCCGAACGCGGCGGCGCTGTTGCGGTACATCGGATCGCGGATCGCCTCCAGGCGCAGCTGGATTCCGGGCACCAGTTCACGGCCGACTCGGGCGAGAAAGCCGAGATCGCCTTCGGCGTGCATGAGGCCGGCCTCGGCATACCAGCCGTACAGGTCCGCCTGCTGGTAGACGATCCCGGCGCTGTCGCGGCGACGGTCGATCTGACGATCTCGGGTCGTCGCCAGCGATGCCTGCCAGCGTGACGACCAGCGGTGATCGACACGAACCTGGTCGGTGCTGCGATCACGATGCCAGGCGGCACGCCAATCGCGATGCGGCTGCCATTCCAGGTCGTAGACATAGGCGCCGGCGTAGTCGGGACGCGCCTGCAGGAACAACCCGGACAGCGGTCGCAGGCGCAACGCCGGCTTGACGAAATCGATGGTCTCGCCATCGCCGCTGCGTCGGCGCGCCAGAACCGACAGCTCCCAGCGTGGCCAGCGGCGCCAACCGACCTCGGCACTGTGTTCGCGCAGCCCGGGACTTTCGTCGAAGCGGTAGCCGGCCGACTGATCCGTGGCATAGCCGCGCCAGAACACAGCCCCGGCCGAGCCGTCCAGGCCGAGCAGCCAGGCCGACGCGCCATTGCCGCGGGCATAGGCAGCCGAACCGATGCCAAGGCGGCCCAGCCCGGCGTCCGCCGAAGCCAGCGCGTGATCACCGGCGGCACTGGACTGCACGTTCGCCTCGACGGTCAGGCGCTCGCCGATGGCGCCGCGACCGCGTACGAATCCGCCGCTGCCGCGAGCGGGCTGGAGATCGTCGAGGACATTGCCGTCGCGACCAAAGCCGCCGTGGAGCAGACGCTCGCCCGGCCCAAGCAGGCGGTCGCTGGCGCGGGCGCTATAGTCGAGCCGGACTTCGGGCACGGCCGAGCCCTCGTGTTCGAACAACAGAATTTCGACTTCGGCCTCGCCGAACGGCATCGCAATGTTCAGAAACTCGAAGCGTCCGTCCAGGGCAATGCGCTGGCGCTCCACGGTGCGGCCATCAACGCGCAGCTCGGCGACCCCGGCCGGCGGTCCCTCGCCGCGAAAGCTGCGCACAGCACCGGGTCGATCGGCCACCAGGCGCTCGGGATCGCTCGGCGAGTACAGTCGCTCGGGCGCATTGCTCCAGGCACCCTGGACGCCGGTCAGCTCAAAGCTTGGCAGTAGCGGATGATTGCCGATCAGCTGATGGCCGATCTGCCCGAGCCAGTCACCGCGTCGCAGCCGCCAATGGTAGTCGTGCCAGCGCGGTGCGGCGCCGGACTGAGTTGACTGCCGGACCTGCCAACTGCCCGGACCGAGACGACCACCGGCTTCGACCTGTGATCCGCGACGCTGCCCGACGTCGTCATGCTGCCACCAGACCTGACCGCGCAGCCGCGCCAGATCGACGCCGGGGGCGTCGACATCCGGTTGTACCGGAGTGTCGGCGCTGCTGCCGGGTGCAAGCTGCATCGGCCACGGCAGTTCGATCACGATTGCGTAGCTGCGTTCGTCCAGTTCGACCGCCGCAGCCAGTCGCTGCGCGATCAGAGGCAGCGGCGCGTAGGCCTCGTCATCGCCGAAATACAGTTCGCGATGAAGAAAGCGGGCCGCGCCGAGGGGCGTTTCCAGACGCAGGGCGCCTACTTCTTCGCCCAGGAGCAAACCGATCTCAAGGGCCAGCGCGCGCAACGGCAGCATCGGCGCGGCGACGCCGTCGCGCAGCAACTCGATGCCGCGAGGATTTTCCCGGCCATTGATCCGCAAACCGACCAACTCGCGGTGGCGACCACCACCGAGGCTGCCAAAGTCGGCGAAGGTCGCAAGCGGCGGCTCAGCCTGGGCAAAGCGGGTCGATTCGCCATTGTCGGAGGCGTCCTGGGCCGAAATCGCCCACGCCGGCCAGCCGATCAAGCCGAGCAGCAGCAGCGAGTGCGTCAGTGACCCAGAGCGCGCCACAGCACCCTCACGGCTCCGACCTGACCAGCTCCTGCCGGTACGCCAGCGGCTGATCGCCCAATTTTCCGTCCAGCAACACCTGGTAGCGACCCGGCGGGACATTCGGCAGGGCCACGATCAAGGTTCGGGTATCGCCGGGCAGCACCGGCGTGCGCGGCAGATCGCCTTCGATTGCACCGACGCCGTCGGCAACAAGTGGCTCGACGCGGTAGCGTCCCGACACCCGGACGTGACCGTTGCCGGTCGCACTGATCGTCAGCCGAAGCTGATCTTCGCTCAGCCCCAGGTGCTCGATCCGGCCCGAGCGCTCGACCGCACCGACACTTGCATAGACAGCGCTGGTGATCCGAAAGCGTGCCCGCAAGGCCATCGTGCCGTCCTCGGCCTCCAGCTCGCGCTCGATCGGATCTTCCTCGAAGATGACGGCAACCCGATGCTCGCCGGAGGTCAACGGTCGCGGCGGCCGGATCGAGAACCGGACTGCCCGGGTCTCGCCCGCCGGCAGATCGACCGTCAATGGATTGATCACCAGCCAGCGGTCGAGCGAACTCTCGCTCGGCGGCAGCAGCACGACGTGGTTGTCATCGTTGGTGCCGAAATTCGAGACCCGGATCCGGACCCGGGTATCGTGCCGACCCAGGTTGTGCAGCCGGTAGGCATGGGTCGCCGACAGATCGTCCTGCGTCAATTCGAACAACTGCGGGCTGATGCCGATCTGGGCCGGCTCGGGCATCGCGGCTGGTGCCTGTGCGTGCACCGACATGGCGCTGAGTGCGCTGATCACGATCAGGAGCGGTATGAGGCGTTTCATGTCTGCCGGCATTTCGCTCTCCATTAATGCGTTGCGATTTCGCGCCACGGCGCAACGATCCGACCAGGCGCCGGCCGCGCTCCTACAACAGTTCGACACTGATCCACAGACGACCTGCATAGCGGCCTGCCTGCCTTGCCTGGGCCAAGTCGAACTCCAACCAGACTTCACCCTCGCGCAGCTCGCGCTGGTCGTTGCGTGCGACCGTGTAACCAGCCTCCGTCCGCGCGTTTGCGGCCAAGGCGTAGCCGCCGCCGTCGAACGCAGAAAGCACCCCGAGTTCGCCGCGACCAGATTCCAGCTCCAGACGTACCTGTGGCTGGCCAACACGGAGATTGGTCGGAATGTCCAGCTGCCAGCGCAGCGGCAACTGCCGGCGTATCCGAAGTTCCGGGGTCCGCAGCGGCAGCGCCGGAGCGCGCAGCCGCAGCATGCCGACAGCGTCACTGACCGCTGGCGACCGCAGGCTGCCGGCCGCCTGGGCCGGATCCAGGTGCAGATCGCGCACGCCGACAGCGTCCAGAACCACGTTCTGCGGCGCCGGCGCTTCGACGCCCGGGAGCAGCAGGCGCAGACGAACATCGTCGGCCAGAACCGGGAGGGTCACCAATGCCGGTGCCGCGGCCAGTAGCAGAAGCGTCCGGAACACGATCATTGGCCATTCTCCATCGTCGTCCGAACGCCGTCGGGTTCGGACGACGAGCCGTCGCGAAAGATCAGATCAACTCGACGTTGAGCGTGTAGTCGGTGCCGCTGGCACTGCTGTAGGTGCCGGCCGCGGTCGCTCCGGTCAGATTCAGTCCGAGCGTGACGCTGCCGTACTGTGGATTGACCAGGCCCGGCGGAGCGAAGCTGGCGGGTGCGACCGAAGCACCGGTGAAGGTGATCTGGGCAGCGCCGTTGACCAGCGGATCGGCACCGGCGACAACGCTGACCTGGACGTTCTGACCGGCATTGGCAATCGCCCGCACGGCCCATACGTTTTCCAGGAACAGCGGCACATTCGCCGGCGCAGCGCCTGGAGCCGGCGTGGCGGCAAACGGTGCATTGGCTACATTGAGCTGGCCGGCGGCATACGCTGCCGCGCCCGAGTGCGTGCCTTGGGCGCAGGCAATGCCGGCGGTGACGGTCCCGCCGCAGCCACCGACCCCGAACAGACCGCTGAGAGCGGCCGAGTCGATGCTGACGTTGATGACATCGTAGTAGTACAGGATGACGATGCCATCCAGAGTGATGTTCACGTCCACAGCCACCTGGGCCTGGGCGGCCGGCATGGACACGGCCAGTGACAAGGCCAGGGCTGCGGCCAAACCGGTGCGACGCAAGAACTGGGTTTTCATGGGACTTCCCCGAAGTGGATTGAGCCGCGATCATAGTGTGATCTAGATCACGGTTTGATCATCCTATACCCGGCTTATGAGAACTGCATCACATTAAATGCAAATATTTGTGTCAATCAGCTCCCTTCCGACTTCAGGGTGGCGACCAATTCGACGAGATCCGCTGGCCACGGCGCCTGAACCTGAACAGATTGTCCGCCATCGGGACTGGTGAATCCCAGGCGCTCGGCGTGCAGGGCTTGACGGCGAAAGCCGCGCAGCGCCTCGCGCACGGCTTCACCGGCGCCCCGCGGCAGTTTCAAGCCGCCGCCATACAGGGGATCGCCAATGATCGGAAAACCAATATGCGCCAGATGCACGCGAATCTGGTGGGTACGACCGGTTTCCAGCGCCAGTTCCAGCACGCTGTGGTGGGCCAGACGTTCACGCACGCGATAGTGGGTGACGGCGCTGCGACCATCCGAGCGAATGGCCTGGCGCAGCCGGTCACGCGGGTGCCGGCCGATCGCAGCATCGATCCGGTCACCGGCGATGACCACGCCCTTGACCACGGCGACGTATTCACGCCGCAGCTCGCGCCGCTGCAAGGCCGCCACCAAGGCCGTGTGCGCGGACAAGCTCCGAGCCACGAGCAAGGCACCCGAGGTGTCCTTGTCCAGGCGATGCACCAGGCCGGCTCGCGGCAACGCCGCCAGGGCCGGATCATGGTGCAGCAGGGCATTGACCAAGGTGCCACCGGCCTGACCGGCGCCTGGGTGAACGGTCAAGCCCGGCGGTTTGTTGACGACCAGACAGGCTGCGTCCTGATACAACAGGTCCAGCGGGATCGCCTCGGCGGCATCGTCGCTGGCCGCCTCGATCGCGGCATCCAGATGCAGCCGCTCGCCGCCAGAGACCCGCTCGCTGGGCTTGCCGCTGCGACCGTCCAGGCGCAGCGCGCCGCTGCGAATCCACTCGCTCAGGCGGCTGCGCGAGTGCTCTGGCCACAATTCCGCGGCGACCTGGTCCAGGCGCCGGCCGGCCGCCGTTTCCGGCACCTGGGCCTGCGCCTGTATCCGCGCCTGCGGCGACACCTGAACCAATCCGTCTTTGCTGCCCGAGGGCATGGAGCTTTCCGCTATCATCATCGTCCGTATCGCTGGAAGGGATGCCCAAGCATCATGCGTGTTCTGCGTCTGCTGTCACTGTTGTTGTTGATCGTCGTCATCGCCGCCTGTCGCGGGGGCTCGCGCGACCGCCTGGACACCATGCCAGTAGACCAGATGTACGAGACCGGCCACCAGGCCCTTACGCGCGGCAACAACGACCGGGCGATCCGCTACT
>CAZFUH010000129.1:0-10894 GCA_964522235.1 uncultured Rhodanobacteraceae bacterium | reverse complement strand
CCAGGATCATGACGCCGAACACGGCAATCACCGACTTGGTCTCGAGCGCGCCATGCAGCCGACGCAGATAACGCCGACGCAAAGCTTCGAAGCGGGCATCGAGCCAGCTCGCCAGGCGACCGCCGCCAGTGCCGTCCTTGGGCTTGAGCAGAAACGCGCACATCATCGGCGACAAGGTCAGCGCAATCACTCCCGAGATCAGCACGGCACCGGCCAGCGTGAACGCAAACTCGATGAACAGGGCGCCGGACAGTCCACCGAGGAAGCCGATCGGCAGGTAGACCGCGACCAGGGTCGTGGTCATCGCGACCACGGGCCAGGCCAGCTCACGCGCACCCTGCAGGGCCGCAGCCTTGGGCTTCATCCCCTCCTCGATGTGCCGATGGATGTTCTCCAGCACAATGATCGCGTCGTCGACGACGATACCGATCGCAAGCACCATCGCGAGCAGGGTCAGCAGATTGATGGTGAAACCCATCAACAGCATCAGAAACAGCGCGCCGATCAGGGACAACGGTACCGCGATCGCAGGAATCAACACGCTGCGCAACGAGCCCAGGAACAGGAAGATCACCACGATCACGATCAGCACCGCTTCGACGATGGTGCGGATGACCTCGCTGATCGCATCCTGGATGTACACCGTACTGTCGTAGGGGATCGCGCCGCTCAGCCCCTCGGGCAGCTGCGGAATGATTTCCTCGTCCCAGACTCTGCGCACGTCCCCGATCACGTCGAGCGAATTCGCGTCGGGCGAAACGAAGACGCCGATGAAGGTCGCCTTCTCGCCATTGAACTGTACCGAGCTGCCGTAGCTTTCCGAACCCAATTCGACATCGGCAATGTCGGCGAGACGGACGATCGCGCCGTCATGCTCGCGCACCACGAGCTGACGAAACTCGGCTTCGCTGCGCAAATCGGTGCGCGCAGTCAGGTCGATCGAAACCATCTGGCCCTTGGTCGAACCGACCGCAGAGAGCACATTGTTGTTCTGCAAGGCTAGATGAACGTCGCTGGCGGTGACCTGATGCGCCGCCATTCGCTCCGGCTTCAACCAGACTCGCATCGCAAAGCTTCCGCTGCCGAGGATCTGCGCGCGCTGGACACCTGGCAGGGTCGCCAGCTTCGGCTCGACGACGCGCACCAGGTAGTCGGTGATCTGGTTGTTGCTGAGCAACTCCGATGAGAAGCTCAAGTACATCGCCGCGATCTGTTCCCCCTGCTGGAGTTCAACCACCGGATCCTCGGACGCCTCGGGCAGCTCGCCGCGCAGCTTGCTGACCTTGGCGGCAATCTGGGTCAGGGCCTCGTTCGGGTCGTAATCCAGGCGTAGATAGGCCTGGATCACGCTGACGCCGGCGCTGGAGTTGGAGACCAGGTAGTCGATCCCCTCGGCGCTGGCGATCTCGCGCTCCAAGGGCGTGGTGATGAAACCCTGGATCAGCTCGGCATCAGCGCCGAAGTAGGTCGTGCTGACATTGATGACGGCATTTTGCAGCTCCGGATACTGACGCACGTTGAGCTCGCTGCCGGCACGCAGTCCAAGCAACACGATGAACAAGCTGATTACGCTCGCCAGCACCGGCTTGTTGACGAACAGATCGGTGAATTTCATCGTCGGTTCCCTGTAGCCAACCGCTCTGACTGACCGATCGCCTCGGTTTGCAGGTACGCAGCCATCAGCTGTTATCCGGCCTTGGATCAGCGTCGGCCGCCGGCTCGACCTTGTCTTCGATCACCACTTCGGCGTCGTTGCCCAGCTTGAGCAGGCCGCTGGTCGCAACCCGTTCACCGGGCCGCAGTCCCTGACTGACCACGATCAGGTCGCCCCGGGTGGCGCCGGTCTGGACGAAGCGCTGGCGGACGACCCGTTTCGGACCGGTTTCACCATCGGCTTGTGCCGCGGCGGCCGCCGGCTCCGAAGACGGTTCGCGCTCAGCAATCACGTAGACCGAATTGCCATACGGATTGAAGCTGATCGCCGTCTGCGGGATCACGACCACGTGCTCACCGTTGCCCACTTCGGCCTTGATGCGTGCAAAAGCCCCTGGACGCAGGCGCTGCTCCGGATTGTCCAGTGTCGCCTGGGCAAGAAAGTTTCGGGTAGCGGTATCGATCTGCGGCTCGATCGCGGTGACGGTGCCGATGAAGCTTTGGCCCGGCACGGCGTCGAGCGTCACTTCGACCGGCTGTCCAGCTGCGACCGCATCCAGCTGCTGTTCGGGCAGACTGAAGTCGACGTAGATCGGGTCCAGGGACTGCAAACTTACGATCGCGTCACCCGGAGCCAAGTACTGGCCGAGATTGACCCGGCGCACGCCGAGCACGCCATCGAACGGAGCCCGGATGGTCTTGCGTGCGATCAATGCCCGCTGCACTGCAGCTTCCGCCTGTAGGCGCTCGGCATCGGCTTCGCGCTCGTCGAGGTCTGCCTTGGCCACCGCCTGGTTGCGGGTGAACAACTCGCGAAAGCGGTCGCGCTGGCTGATGGCAAGATGCAACCCGGCTTCCAGCGAGCGCAGCGTGGCCTGTTCGGTCGTGGTGTCGAGTTCGACCAGCACCTCGCCTTTGCGTGCCGACTGACCAGATTCGAAGCGGATCGCAGCGACGACCCCTGCCGCCTCTGTCGTGACCTGGGTGCCATTGACTGCCACTACGGTGCCGACCGCCTCGATCGTCCGCGCCCAGTGCTCACTGCGGGCGCTCGCTGCGGTGATCGTCACCGGCGGCTGCGGCATCGAGTCCATGGCCTGGTTCATCATCTTGTTGCCAAACCATTTGAAGCCGAAGATCGCAGCAAACAGCAGACCGACGGCGAGCAACATCACGATCATCCGCACTGCGGTCGATCGACGCGGCTGCCTGGCGGTGGTCGAATAGGTCATGGCTCAGGCCTCTGCATGGATCGAAAACTGCGACCGGGGGGCGGTCAAGGTTCGCGGAACATGCCTCCCGGGGCGCCTGAGGCTGCAGCGAGCCAACCAGCGTCAGCGCTTGCCCAGCCACGAGCCGATCAGCGTCCGCCTAAACAATACTGCGCGGTACAGAAAAGAACTCGGATTCTGACGGCGATTCCTGCTTCTGGCAAGCGCGGGGAGGCCTTTGTTGCCCGCGTTCAAACACTTGCCGACAGCGGAAACCGCTGCGCTATGATGCTGCGCTCCCTGGGAGTCTTGCGAGTGAGTTCGAACCAGCGACCACCTGACCGCTTCGCCGAAGCCAATGGCACGTTGACTCTGTATGGCGGTGCCGGCGCGATCGAGGCGATGGTCGAGCTACCCGACCCTGACCAGGCACGGGCCGGCGTCGCCATCATCTGCCACCCGCATCCGCTGCAGGAAGGCAGCATGCACAACAAGGTCGTGACTATGCTCGCGCGCAGCCTGCGCGAACTGGGCCTGCCCGCGCTGCGCTTCAATTTCCGCGGCGTCGGCAACAGCGAGGGCAGCTATGACGGCGCGGTTGGCGAAAGTGAAGACGTGGTCAGCATTGGCCGCTGGCTGGCGCAAGTCCTGCCCGACCACCAGCTCTGGCTGGCCGGATTCTCGTTCGGCAGCTATGTCGCCGCCCGCGCTGCGCAATCGCTTCCGGTCCGGCAACTGATCAGTGTCGGACCGGCAGTCGAAAATTTCGATTTCGACGCGTTGGAGCGGCCAGACTGCCCGTGGCTGGTGATTCAGGGCGAGGAGGACGAAGTGGTGTCACCGGAGGCCGTGTTCTCGTGGGCCGAATCG
Source organism: uncultured Rhodanobacteraceae bacterium (assembly GCA_964522235.1). GTDB lineage: Bacteria > Pseudomonadota > Gammaproteobacteria > Xanthomonadales > UBA2363 > Pseudofulvimonas. The sequence continues at coordinate 7,160 of CAZFUH010000129.1, read as the reverse complement.
GTGAAACCGCCGCTGCAACTGATCCGGATGCCAGAGACCGGGCACTTCTTCCACCGCCGCCTGATGGATCTGCGCGGCGCGGTGAAAAACGCGGTCAAGACCAACCTGCCGCCGCGAGTCGATGGCTGATGACGATACCCCGATCGCAACCACGGCCCCGGCGCGCGACCGCAACTCGCTGGTGACTGCGACAAGTCCGTCGCAGGTATACCGAGCCGGCGTCGAGACCGGCCGCTGGCAGGCCGATCCGGCCCAGGAAGCCGTGCTGGCTTCGCTCGACCGCGTCTTCCATGCCGTGCGCAATCACGGCCGCACCGGACTGTGGTCCAGACTGCGTCGGCGCAGGCCGGATGCACCCCAGGGGCTGTACCTGTGGGGCGGCGTCGGTCGTGGCAAGACTTTTCTGGTCGACCTGCTCGCCGAGCAGTTGCCCGCGGATCAGGTCCATAGACGGCATTTTCATCGCTTCATGCGCGAAGTCCACGATCGCCTGCGTGCGCTACGCGGGCAGCGCCGCCGCGATCCCTTGCACGTCGTTGCCTCCGACCTGGCCAAGCGTGGCCGACTGCTTTGCCTGGACGAATTCGTGGTCCTGGACATCGGCGACGCGATGATTCTGAGCGGCCTGCTGAGCGCACTGTTCGCTCACGGCGTCGCCTTGGCCACGACTTCGAATACGCCGCCGGGCGAACTGTATCGCCACGGCCTGCAACGCGCCCGATTCCTGCCGGCGATCACCTTGATCGAGCGCCATTGCGAGATCGTAGAGCTGACCTCGGCGACCGACTATCGGTTGCGCAACCTGACCCGCGCACCGGTCTATCTGGTTGCGACCGGCGGTGCCGGCGACGCGCAGCTACGACTTCGCTTCGAACAGCTGGCTCCGGGTGAATTCGAACTCGACACCACCATCGAGATCGAGGGGCGCAGCATCGCCGCCCGCGGCCTGGCTGATGGCGTCGCCTGGTTTGATTTTGCGCAGCTGTGCGAAGGGCCGCGCGCGGCTGCCGACTACATTGAACTGGCGCGCAGTTTCAACACGCTTCTGGTCGGAAACCTGCCGCAGTTCGGCCTGACCAATCGCGATGATGCCGCCCAGCGCTTCATCCACATGGTCGACGAATTCTACGACCGCCGGGTCAAGCTGCTGATCAGCGCCGAGGTTCCGGCGCCGGATCTGTACCGGGCCGGCCGCCTGCGCAGCCAGTTCGAACGCACCGAAAGTCGCCTGATCGAGATGCAGAGTCGCGAGTTTCTGGCCATGGAGCACCGGCCTTGAACCCGCTGCGAGCGCCAATCGCGGTCTGGGCTGCGCTGGCCGGCTGGCTGCTAACGCTGTGGCTGTTCTACCCGGGTTTCGCCAGCTTCGACACCGCGCATCAGTGGTACGAGGTTCGCCATGGCCGCTATACCGATCACCATCCGCCGCTGATGGCCCTGATGTGGTCGCTGAGCGAACCGCTGCTGCCTGGTCCTGGCGGGCCGTTTCTTGCTCAAGTCACCCTGTACTGGTCGGCGCTGGCGACTTTGGCCGCGCTTTGCCTGCGGCGGCCGCTGACGCAACTGGCCGGGGTGCTCCTGATCGGCTTTGCGCCGCCGCTGTTCGGTCTGCTGCTCCATGTCTGGAAAGATGTCGCACTGATGTCCTGGTTGCTGGCTGCGTGCGCGGTGCTCGTGCTTGAGCGCCGGCAGCCATTGCCGCGATGGCGCCTGCTGGCGTTGGCCTTGCTGATGCTCGCGGTGATCGGCGCCTTGCGCCACAACGGTCTGGCCGCGGCCTTGCCGCTGACGCTGTACATCGGCTGGCGCGCCCTGGGCGACACCGTACGGCCGCTACACGCGCTGGCGCTGGGCATGGCGCTGTTCATCGCGGTCGCGGTCATCTCGCAATTGCCGGCCCGGCATCCGCGCGTCGAACGGGTGCAGTTCTGGCCGACGCTGGCGCTATGGGATCTGGCTGCGGTGTCGATCGCCGAAGACCGGATGCTGATTCCCGAATCGCTGCACAAGCAGCCACTCGACCCCGAGTTGCTGGCCCGGCACTTCCGCCCCGACGTCAATGTGCCGCTGTACGAACACGATCTGTTGAAACTGAGTCTGATCGAGCCGTATAGCGCGGAAGAACTGGCACAGCTGCGGCGCGCCTGGACCGCGCTGCCGGTACGACACACGCGTGCCTATGGCGCTCACCGGCTGCGGCTGACGCGCGCCCTGATCGGGCTGCCGGAGGCCGGGATGCCGAAACCACAAGACTTCATGCCTGGACACTCCCAACTGGCCGACAATCCGCCGATTCTGGCGCCCGATCTGCCGCTGCGACCCCAGGCGCTGTCGACACTGCAATGGTTCAGCGGCAGCATCTGGGTCGCCGGCTGGCCGTGGCTGCTGATGTCGTTGCCGCTGGCCGTGGTGCTGTGGCGTCGCCGGTCGAGACCGCTGGCGCCGCTGGCTCTGGCCCTGATCGCAAGTGCCTGGTGCTATGCCCTGCCGTTGCTCGTGCTGGCTGCCAGTGCCGAACTGCGCTACTTGAGCGCAAGTCTGGCGGCGATTGCGGTCGCTGCCCTGTTGAGTTGCAGTGATGCCGGACGATCCGAAACCCGCTGAGGCATCCGGCCCGCACAACCGACCACCGTCGGTCGCCGTGGCTGGGCGCGGTGCGGCGGCATGGCTGGCGGCGGCGGCTGGAGCGGGGCTGCTGATCGTCCTGTTCTACCCTGGATTCGTCAGCTCCGACTCGGCCGAACAATGGTTGCAGGCCCGCAGCGGTCAGTACACCAGCGTGCACCCGCCGATCATGGCCCAGCTGTGGTCGTTGACCGAACGCATCGTGCCCGGGCCGGGCGGCATGTTTCTGCTCAACAGCCTGTTGTTCTGGGCTGGCCTGGCCTGGCTTGCGCAAGCATTGTTCCGACGGCCAGGGAGCCAAGTCGCCTTCGTGCTGCTGATCGGCCTGTGGCCGCCGGTGCTGGGGACCCTGGCGCATGTCTGGAAGGACATCCCGATGGCGGCGTTCGCGTTGCTGGCACTGGCGGCGCTGGCCTGGGAACTGCAGCGGCCATCGCGCTGGCGCCTCGGCCTGGCCGTGCTGCTGTTCGCGCTGGCCTGCGCGCATCGGCACAATGCCTTGCCCCTGGTGCTGCCGTTTCTGCTGCATATCGTGATCCGTGCCGGGGTGCCGGGCTGGCCGGCGCGACTGTTCGCCAGCGCCGCACTGGCGCTGCTGGTCTTTCTGCTCGCCGGTTTGCCGGCCCGGCATCCAGACGTGAGCACACGCCAGGTCTGGCCGGTGACCGCGATCTGGGATCTGGCGGCGGTGTCGATCGCCGAGAACGAAATGCGCGTGCCGGCTGACTGGCGCGCGCCGGATCTGAGCGTCAATGAACTGCGGGAAGCGTTTCAACCGTGGAGCAATACGACGGTGTTCGACACCGACAAGCTCCTGATCAGTCTGTACCGCGATCCGACGCCCGAGCAGAATGCCTCGCTGCGCCAGGCCTGGCTGGCATTGTGGCTGGAGGCGCCGATCCCGATGCTCCGACATCGTCTGCGCCTGACCCGGTTGCTGTTTGGCGTGCCGCCGGGGCAAGTACCGGCCGGCCTGCTGATGGCACCGGGCTGGTTCCAGCTGGCCGAGAATCCGCCGTTGCGGCCAGCCGATTCGGAACTGCGCGATCGCGCTGTTCGTGTTCTGCAGCAGGTCGCCGGAACGCCGCTGTATCGAGGCTGGCCGTATCTGCTGGCGCTGCTGACCCTGATCGCTCTCGCGGCCAGACGTCGACGAACGGCGCATCCGTTGTTCTGGCCTGTGGCATGCTCGGTTCTGCTGCTGTGCGCTCCGCTGCCGCTGCTGGCACCCAGCGCCGAGTTTCGCTACCTGTTCTGGCTGCTGCTCGGTACGGGAATCGCCTTCAGCCTATATCCGTGGTCCGGCCCAGCGGCGAACACGACCCCGTCTTCGATAGCGCGATCAAAACCATGAAAATGTACCTGCAATGTCTACCGATCCTCCTGCTGGCTACCTGCCTTTGCGCCTGCAGCGGCGACCCGCCGCCGGCGTCGGCAACGAGCTCGACCGACGCTGTCGAAAGCAGTGCGCCGACTGCGCCGGCGACCGGCGTCCAGGTCGCTGAAGTGCAAATGGCACGCAGCGCGCGCGACGGCAGCATGATCGAGCCGACCACGCAGTTTGCCGGCGACGATCTGATCACCGCAGTCGTGTTGACCCAGGGCCGTGGCCGGCACCAGCTTGCCGCGCATTGGTACTTCGGCAACGGGCGCCTGTCGATCCACCGCGAGAGCCATGACATCGAGCCCGCCGGCGAAGCGGCCCACAGCTTCGGCATCGCCAAGGCCGACGGCTTTCCGCCCGGCGACTACCAGGTCGAGATCCTGCTCGACGGCAGCCTGGTCGCCAGCCGCGAATTCACCATCGAATAGGGCTGCCGGGCTCGCTGCCGCCGAGCCAAACACCAAAACCGGCTGTTTGGCCTTCACCCGCGGCCCGGGAACCGCGACAATAGCCGGCCGTGTTTCCCCTCCCGGGCCGTGCGCGCGCCGATCCTGCGCGCTCGGCCACTTGCGCAGGAGTTTCCATGACCGAGAACAAGCTCGTGCCGCCCGATGGCGGCGAGAAGATTACGATCAGCGCCGGCCGCCTGACCGTACCCGATCATCCGATCATCCCATTCATCGAAGGTGACGGCACCGGACCGGACATCTGGCGTGCCAGCGTGCGCGTGCTCGATGCCGCCGTCGCCAAGGCCTATGGCGACCGGCGCTCGCTGAAATGGCTGGAGATTCTGGCCGGTGAAAAAAGCTTCAACCAGACTGGCACCTGGCTGCCGGACGAGACCGTCCAGGCCTGCCGCGACTACCTGGTTTCGATCAAGGGACCTCTGACGACCCCGGTCGGCGGCGGCATTCGCTCGCTGAACGTGGCATTGCGCCAGCTGCTCGACCTCTATGTCTGTCTGCGCCCGGTGCGCTGGTTCGACGGCGTGCCCAGCCCGGTGCGCGATCCGGGCAAGGTCGACATGACCATCTTCCGCGAGAACACCGAAGACATCTATGCCGGCATCGAGTACCCGGCCGGCTCGCCGGATGCACAGAAACTGCTGGATTTCCTCGATCAGCATTTCAGCAAGGATTTCGCCAAGATCCGTTTCGGCGACAACGAGCGCAATCGCCAATGGCAGACCCAGCTGGAAAGCATCGGCATGGGCAAGCGCGATACACCGATCCAGGTCGGCATCGGATTGAAGCCGGTCAGCTACCTGGGTACCGAGCGCCTGGTGCACAGTGCGATCAGCTATGCGATCCAGGAGAAGCGCAAGTCGGTGACCCTGGTGCACAAGGGCAACATCATGAAGTTCACCGAAGGCGCGTTTCGCGACTGGGGTTACCAGGTCGCACGTGATTTCTTCGGCGCGATCGAATTCGACGGCGGACCGTGGCACGTGATTCCCGAAGGCAAGCCGGGCGCCGGCATCGTGATCAAGGACGTGATCGCCGATGCCTTCCTGCAGCAGATTCTGACCCGGCCGGCCGAGTACGACGTGATCGCCACGATGAACCTCAACGGCGACTACGTCTCCGACGCCCTGGCCGCCTGTGTCGGCGGGATCGGCATCGCACCGGGGGCGAACATCAACTACGTCACCGGCCATGCCGTGTTCGAGGCCACGCACGGAACGGCGCCGAAGTACGCCGGTCTGGACAAGGTCAACCCTGGATCGGTGATCCTGTCCGGCGAGATGATGTTGCGCTACCTGGGTTGGACCGAGGCTGCCGACCTGGTGATCCAGGGCATGAACGGCGCCATTGCCAGCAAGCAGGTTACGTACGACTTTGCCCGCCTGATGGACGGCGCCACCGAGGTGCGCTGCTCGCAGTTCGCCGACGGCGTCATCGCCGCGATGTAGGTCGTTGCCGGGCAAGCTTCGCTGCACAGGGTCGAGTTCGAACACCCTGTGGAGCGGGGCCTGCTCCGCCGACCGGATGCGCGGGAACGAGGTTCCAGCGCTTGCATCGGCGCGATCGCGGCGGCAGGGGATACGAAATGGACGCCACGCAGGCCGGCGAAATCGCAGCCCTGATCCTGGATGCCTTCGCCGACTACAACGGCCGTTTCGCCGACATCACCCGGCGTGCGCGCCGGCGCTTCGAGCATCGTGACTGGTCCGGCGCCCGTCGCGACGCGGTCGAACGCATCCATCTGTACGAACAGGTTATCGCCGAGACGATTGCGCGTCTGGAACAGCGACTGGACGATCGTTTCCGCTCACGCGCGCTCTGGCGCCGGGCACGCGATGCCTATGCCAGCCTGATCGAGCCGCTGATCGATCGCGAGCTGTACAAGACCTTCTTCAACTCCCTGACACGGCGCTGCTTCCGCACCCGCGGCGTCGCCGCCGACCTGGAGTTCATCGCGCTGGAGATCGAACCCACCGATGGCATCACCCATCCGGTCGCCCGGCACAGCTATGTCGCTGCCGATGACCCGGCCGGGGTTTTCCAGCGCGCTTTGCAGGACTACCCGTTCGCCGTGCCGTACGCGCGGCCGGCGTGCTGCGCCCGACTACTCGCCGAGACTCTGGCGCGGCGCTTCCATGACTGGGGCGAACGACCGCTCCGGGGATTGGAGCTGCTCGACACCGTGTTCTATCGCGAGCGCCGCGCCTATCTGGTCGGACGTATATTCGGCGAACGACATTGGTCGCCGCTGGTGCTGGCCCTGATTCACGACGACGACGGTCTATGCGTCGATGCCGTGATCACCGACCCCGATCACCTGGCCGTGCTGTTCGGGTACACGCGAAGCTATTTCCACGCCGATCTGCCGACCGTCGGCGACGCCGTGGTCTTCCTGCGCGGCCTGTTGCCGCACAAGCCGACCGCGGAGATCTACACCGTGCTCGGTCGCGCCAAACAAGGCAAGACCGAGCGCTACCGGCATTTCTTCCGGCATCTGGCGGCACATCCGGATGAAAGTTTCGTCCACGCCGAGGGTGAGCGCGGCATGGTCATGCAGGTGTTCACCCTGCCGTCCTACCCTCTGGTGTTCAAGTTGATCCGGGACCGGTTTGCATACCCGAAGGACATTGCCCGCGAACAGGTCATGGATCGCTACCGGCTGGTGTTCCATCATGATCGTGTCGGCC